>CAMOKN010000192.1 GCA_946617595.1 uncultured Clostridia bacterium | reverse complement strand
GGTGAAATATCATCCGGTAATGACCAGTTATCCTGCATCTTCTTATATCTGAGCAGTTTATTCTCAAATTCAGTTTCCCAGAATGCAGATCTCCTTACAACTTCATAAAACAGAGAGCTGTTATCCTTAAATCGAATAACAAGTGAGGGGCGCACAGTAATATTCTCCTCAGTTGATATGTCTGCAACCGTATAACGCTTAGATTTTTCGAAACTATCAACCGAATTACGTTTCAGATGAGCAAACAAAATCTGATTTGTTGCCAGTTTGTTTGCTCCATAACAGTAGTGATAGGCACGATATCATGACTTTCATCCGTTTCGATCACATCTTTTCGTAACTGCCGCAGCCTGTGGTAGAACGTCTTCTTTGATATTCCGTTTTCGGCACACCGCTCTGTAACATTTTTGCCGCTCGAAATATATGATTCATACATTTCCTACCACTTGCGGTGCGTGATTTTCTTTTTTATTGATCCTATTTTGTCCATTGGCTAAACAACTCCAATCTGGTCTTAAGACCTCTTTGGACTATTTTAGCATATTTGAACCTACTTTTACAGGCGCATGATTATTGAGCGGATACTGATGAAAAAGCAAGGCATAGCAAAAGGCGCACCATAACGATGCGCCTTTCTTTGAATACAGATCAAAAGTCAGATAATCATAGGTTCCGCGGAAACAACGACCGTATCCGGTACAGCATTCTTACCGCATACACATACAGAATAGTCTTCCTTTTCCCACGCTGTGAAATGCAGCGTTTTTTCGTTGTAACGAACTGTGCCGCCGGAATAGTCTATATCTGGATCAGCCTCGTCAAACAGAGGAAGTCCTATACCTTCTTCCTTTGCAAACGCCTCTCGTATCGTCCATATCCTGTAAAAGCAGGAAACCGGATCAGCGGCTCTGCCAAGCATTTCCCGCTCTACGGGAGTGAATGTGTCGGAAAGCTCCCGCCATTCGACAGGTATATGCTGTTCAATATCTATCCCGACAGGCGAATCGCTGACTGCAATAACGACAAGATGTCCTGAATGAGATATGCTGAAATGAAAGTCTTTTGCTCCGCCGATATACGGCTTGCCGTATTCCGTGAGAAGTATCCCGGGGGCAGACATACCCAGTCTCTCAGCAGCGAGAGTCCGTATCATGCGCCGCCCTGTGATAAACCGCAGCCTGTCGTCCTCGCGGAGAAAACGATCCGCTTTTTCCCGTTCGGCAGGAGAAAGACCCGGATTTAAGGTGCAGCCCCGCTCATTTGTCAGGCGTATATCCGAAAAAAAGACTTCAATATTTTTGCTTGTCATATCAACTGCCGCCTTTAAAGCGCAGACAGAGCATCGTTGTATCGTCCGCCTGAGGAGCTCCGCCGGCAAATTGTGCAACAGAGTCGGAGACCTTACGGCATACTGTCCCGCATATATCTTCTTCATTGGGCGATATACCGTTCAGAGCCGCGATAAGACGCTTTTCTCCGTAGAAACCGCTGTTCGTGTCTGTTGCTTCGGTCACACCGTCGGTATAAAGGTAAAGAATATCTCCCTTACGCAGCTTTAAGCTCTGTGTCTGATATTCCACGTCGTCCATCATTCCGAGGATCAGGTCGGTTTTCATTTTAAGAAATTCCGCCTTTCCGTTACGAATAAGCACGGGGGGATTATGTCCTGCGTTTACAAAACGCAGCTCGCCCGTTAAGATATCAAGTACGCCCACCCACGCCGTGATGAACATTCCCGCCTCGTTGCCGTCGCATATCCGCACGTTCGCACGGGAAACACTTTCCCCGAGATCGTCGGCGCTCACTATGCTGTCACTCAAAGTTGCTTTTCCCTTCATCATGAACATTGCGGCGGGTATCCCTTTGCCGGAAACATCGGCTATCATGAACAAGAGCGTATGTTCATCCGTCATATAGAAGTCATAGAAGTCGCCGCCCACCTCTTTGGCGGTATTCATCGACGAGAAAAGACCGAAATACCGATTGTTCTTCAACCCTTCCGTGAGCACCGGAAGCGCGGAATACTGTATCTCCCACGCATAACGCAATTCTTCGTCGATCCTTGCGGCTTCCCGTGCTATATGCTCTTTAATGGAAGCGACCGTCTTGTTGATACCCTCTGAGATAGTTTCAAATTCGCTCGAAGACCGTACAGACACTTTCTCGTCAAGCTCCCCACCGGTAATGGAAGCGAGCGTTCCCGCGATCTCTTCCACGGGGCGAGTTACCTTCCGCTTCATCAGCATAGAAACACTGATAAACAATGTTACAAACAGTATCATTCCGAGAACTGAGGATAGTATCAGGTTTATCGTGATATTCTCCATTACCTTTTTCTGTGAGAGCACTGCGACTATTTTGAAGTTGCTTATGGTGTCGAACACACGGTAGTAGGTGACGCCGTTAACAGATACCTCCCTGATCTCTCCGGTCTCGCCCTGTATCTCACGGCCTTCAAGCATCTTGTCGATATCCTGGCTGCTGCCATCATACGGCTTGCTTACTACAGTGTTGTTCTCGTCGATTATGAACAGCATACCGTTCTGATTTACATGACGGCTGCTGATAAATTCTGTCACAGCCTCGGATATGATGCTGTCAATGCTATCCTGACTGAACCCGCACATCACATACATACCGTTGTCCAGTTCTGTTCCGATATACTGAATTATCTCGGACGGATCGCCGGCACTCTGAGGTATAGGAGAAAGGAGTTCCTTCTTTTCACGAAGTTCCTTGAATAATCCTGAGGTCGCATCATTGCTGTCAAGATCAACGCCTATCATGTTTTTATTGGTAGATTCCAGCACAATGCCGTTTTCATCTATAATACTGACCTCGTCGTATGGTATCGAGGCAAGGTCGGTGTAGCCGGGCTGAAGGAATGCCTTTAAAAAATACATACCTAAAAGCTGGGTCTCACTTACAAAGTGGGTCAGCTCTCTTATCTCGTCTTCTATCGAGACCTTCAGGAGCCGCTCGGTATCATTCATAGTGACCTTGTACTGTATTACAACAGACAGCGCCGTTGTGAGCAGAAAAATCAATACCATTATCAGCAGCAGCCATTTGTTCAATTGTGACGCTATTGTCGGCAGTTTACGCTTCATGACCTTCTCCTTGACAGCAGATTTTCAGCAGTATAATATTTCTGCCGTTTGTTCTCTGATACTGCCATTCACTCACCGTCTGGACCGATATAGCTATGCCCATTCCGCCGCTGTCGAGGTCGAGGGGGTCTTTTTCTTCGTTCTC
The DNA here is from genome assembly GCA_946617595.1 of uncultured Clostridia bacterium. GTDB lineage: Bacteria > Bacillota > Clostridia > Oscillospirales > Ruminococcaceae > Ruminiclostridium_E. Next base: position 694 of record CAMOKN010000192.1, on the reverse strand, counting down.
GTATGTCGTAGGGTCGAAAGGCACGCCATCGTCATACAGTCCGATAAACAGCCCGTGATCTGATCTCATGCAGGCAAATCCCATATTTTCAGCACCCGAATAAAGCACTATGTTTGTGATAAGCTCATCGCATACAAGCACAGCTTTTTTTATTATGCCGATGTTATCCGTGAGTGCTGATATATCGCTTTTGACAATATCAAGCGAGGAAAGTGAAACACTTATCTCTTTCCACGACAGATCGGCGCATATCATCTCCGTCATCATCATTCTATGTTCAGCCGTTTGTCAAGACCGGTCATTTTCAGTACATCGAAAACCTCCGGCGTGAGATTTTTCAGAGTGAGCGCACCGTTCATCTTTTTGTGCGCAGCAATTATCTGTCTGATACCTGCCGATGATGTGTACTCAAGTCCTGTCAGGTCAAGCACGAGTTTCTCCGCAGAGGGCTCAAGTTCACTGAGCATCACGGCAAATTCCGGTGCGCTCTTTGCGTCCATCCACCCATTAAGTGAAAGTGTTACAGTGTTTCCTTCGATCTTCTTTTCAATGTTCATAGTATGTTTCTCCTTTAACTTTAGGGAACCTCTAAAAACCCAATTTGAGAGAAAAAGAGCTATCCACTTTATGCCGCTTTGTATGCGCGCGTCCTGCGCGCTTTTGGCGGCAATACCACGGCTTCCTGCCGTGACCG
>CAMOKN010000191.1 GCA_946617595.1 uncultured Clostridia bacterium | reverse complement strand
TGCAATCATCGCTTCTATCTGTTCTTGTGTAAGTTTGCCGCCCGTGGGAGCTTCCTGCTTCGGCGGTTCCGGCTCGGGGTCGGGCTCGGAAACAGCATTTCCTGCGCCTGCGAGCATTGCTTCTATCTGTTCTTGTGTAAGTTTACCGCCAGTGGGAGCTTCCTGCTTCGGTGGCTCGGGCTCGGGTTCTGCTTCCGGCTCAGGCTCGGAAACAGCATTTCCTGCGCCTGCAAGCATTGCCTCTATCTGCTCTTGTGTAAGCTTGCCGCCAGTGGGAGCTTCCTGTTTCGGCGGTTCCGGCTCGGGTTCGGACACCGTTGCTGATCCTGCTCCCATACCGGCAAGCATTGCCTCTATCTGTTCTTGTGTAAGTTTGCCGCCGGCACTCGAACCTGACATCTTTATCACTCCCAGTTTTGAAAAATAAACTATCTTAAAATATAAAATAGCCCATTATTAATTTTATTATATCATATTTCGACCCAAATGTCAAAGAATATTTACAAATAATCGTTATAAAACAAAAAGGCGTTCCGAATGAAACGCCCATTGAATCTTTATTCCGAAAGTATCTTGTTCATAGTCATGTTTACCTCTTCTTCGGTAATTCCCTGACCTATGAAAACAATCCTGTTAATTCGATCTCCATACTTGCTGTCCCAGCTCTCGGCGATCTCGGGGTACTCCCTGAGTATCTTCTCCTGCTCCTTTTTGGGCATTGCGGCAGCCCATTTGCTTACTGCCTGTACAGTGATCTGCTTTCCGCACTGTTCATAAATGCACATGAAATCAGGCATTTCATCAAACCATACAAAACCCTTTGAACGTATCACTTTTCTGCCGAGTTCGGTAATAAGGGTTTCAAATCTGCTCTTTGAAAGCGGTCTTACATTGCTGAAAACACAGGTGTTTATGCCGTATTCAAGCGCTTCGCCCTCACCGCGATGTTCATGCTCGTGGTGATGGTCGTGACCCTTCTCGTCCTCGTCCATTGCCTTTGCCCAGCCTGAACTTCCGTAAGCCTTCTGGAGATCAAACTTTCCGGTATCAACAATAGAAGAAATGTTGATCTTGCAATGATCTGACTCCATTATCTCGGCATCGGGGTTGAGCGCTGAGATCACCGCTCTTATCTGTTTTTTCTGTTCATCATCTATGAGATCAGTCTTGTTGAGCAGAACGATATTGCAGAATTCTATCTGCTGGATAAGCAGAGAATCGAGATCCTCCTCTTCTTCCTCTTCATCGTCGTCATCATCATGATCGTGGTCGTGGTCATGATCTGTAAAATGCTCTCCGCACTCAAATTCATCGGCAAGTCTGAAAGCATCTGTAACAGTTATAACACTGTCGAGCTTACAGAGAATGGGAGCATTGTTCTCAGTCAGAGACTGCGCAACAGCTTCAACAGTTTCGGCTATAGGAGCAGGTTCACAGATACCGCTTGCTTCGATAAGTATATAGTCGCATCTGTTCTGGCTCAGTATTGCAGTAAGCTGTTTGATAAGATCGGGTTGGAGCGTGCAGCAGATACAGCCGTTTGACAATGCAACAACATCATTCTGGCTCTTCTCGATATAACCGCCTTTTTCGATCAGCTCTGCATCAATGTTTATCTCACCTATATCATTTACTATGACCGCGATCTTATGACCCTGCGGTTCTTTGAGAATATTATTGAGCAAAGTTGTTTTTCCGGCACCGAGATATCCTGCAAGCACCGTGATCGGAACTGTTTTTTTATTCATAAATCACACCTCTTTGTAAAATGTAAGAAATACATGATTCCCCATACCACGGACTAAGTCCGCATAAGATATATTAACACAATGTTAATTATTTGTCAAGTGTATAATGGCTATACCGTGCAAAGATGTTGGCAGTGCTTTGTGCGGTATTGAAGATTACACATTGGCAAATGCCTGCTTTATATCGTCAAGGATATCATCAACATTCTCAAGTCCGACTGAGAACCTTATCATTCCTCCGTCGATACCGGCAGCGACAAGCTGCTCGTCCGTAAGCTGACGATGTGTTGCAGATGCAGGGTGCAGAACACAGGTACGGATATCCGCTACGTGTACTTCATTTGAAGCAAGCTTCAGGCTGTCCATGAATTTAACGGCATTGTCTCTTCCGCCCTTTATCGAGAATGAGATAACTCCCGCACAGCCGAGAGGCAGATACTTCTTTACAAGTTCATGGTATTTGTTACCCTCAAGTCCGGGATAGAATACCGATTCTACCTTATCGCAGGATTCAAGATATTTTGCAACGATCATAGCGTTCTCAACATACTGCTTCATTCTTACCGGCAGAGTTTCAAGTCCGAGGTTCAGCAGGAAAGAAGAATTTGCGGCAGGATAACAGCCGAAATCTCTCATAAGCTGCATTCTCGCTTTTACTATATACGGGGCAAAAGGATATTTCTCGGTATATATCGTTCCGTGATAGCTCTCGTCCGGTTCGGTCATGCATGGGAATTTTCCGCTTGCAGCCCAGTCGAATTTACCTGAATCAACTATAACTCCGCCGACCTGTACAGCGTGTCCGTCCATATACTTTGAAGTTGAATGTATTACGATATCTGCTCCCCACTCTATCGGTCTGCAAAGATATGGAGTTGCAAATGTATTGTCAACTATCAGCGGTACGCCGTTCTTATGCGCAACTCTTGCAAATTTCTCTATATCAAGCACAGTCAGTGCCGGATTTGCGATAGTTTCGCCGAAAACAAGCTTTGTGTTCGGTTTGAACGCAGCGTTCAGTTCTTCTTCCGTGCAGTCCGGGTCAACAAAGATGCACTCGATACCCAGTCTTTTGAGAGATATCGCGAAAAGATTTATAGTACCGCCGTAAACAGCCGCCGAAGAGATTATGCTGTCTCCGGCTTCACAGATATTAAGCACGCTGCACAGTGTTGCAGCCTGACCGGAAGATGTACACATCGCAGCTGCACCGCCCTCAAGCGCAGCGATCTTCTTTTCCACCGCATCAGTGGTGGGATTCTCAAATCTTGAATAGATAAGGCTCTTTGTCGGGTCATCGAAAACCGCAGCTACATCATCGGTAGAATCATACACATAAGTAGTGCTCTGTACTATCGGAACAACTCTCGGTTCCCCGTTTTTAGGCGTATAGCCTTCATGAAGACATTTTGTTTCTAATTTCATTCTGTCTGTTCCTTTCATGTCGGTATGTTACCGTAAATTATTTTCTTAAGGCTATACCGCACAAAGATTGTACGTGAATTGCGCCGTCAGACTTTTCGTCAGATTGTACAGAAATGACGCATGGCTTTTGAAGGTTTCTCTTTTGCGCTGCATCTTCGTTACCGC
>CAMOKN010000190.1 GCA_946617595.1 uncultured Clostridia bacterium | reverse complement strand
TAGCACCGCTGGCTATACAAATCCCGACTAATGGCGGGCTTTGCATAGACTGCGCGGTACTACCTGCTCCGGAGGGAGGGCCCTCCCGAGACCCACCCCAAACACAGCCGCAGGAGCGGCTGAAAAATGCGGCGCAGGAGCGCCGTAACAATGAAATGAATGGAGTGATGAATTTGAAAAAAGAAATTTTGCGTAAGCGCAACAATCAGTTTGCGATCCGCCTGTCGGATTCCGAGCTTGCACTTTGGAACAGTAAGCAAGCCGCCAGCGGTCTCGGCAAGACCGGGTTTTTTCTGAAAATGCTGAAAAGCACGCGTATAAAAGTTTACTGCTTCAATGAAACTTTGAAAGCGCTGTACAACGAGCTGCGCCACATCGGAAACAATCTCAATCAGGCGGCATATCTTGTAAACATTGACCGCTTTGATGTCGCCGCGCGAGAGATCGACGCTATGTATCAAGAGTTTATGAATTTGATGAAAAGGTTTCAGAAATTCATCGACAACCCGATGATAAATGCGACGGTCATTGAGAAAAAGGGCGGTGATTGATTGGCGTTCGGAAATGTTAATGTGGACTACGCACCTTGCAAGTCTGTCGGGCAGCTAAAGTCTGCGGCGCTGTATATGATCGGAATGAAGCCGGAGCAGCGCCGCGAGGGTATCGTCAAAACCCGTGACGACCTGTACACCGCGCTTGGCTGCAACCGAAATAATTTTGCGAACGATATTCTCATAACACGCAAACTTAACGGAAAAAGTTATAGCAAGCATAAGCCGGACACGATACTTGCGCACAAAATGTCAATCTCGTTTCACCCCGACGACAACGGGAAACTGGATCACAAGCTTGCTTTCAAAATTGCTAAAGAGTTCGCGGAGCATTTCATTCACAGCAAAGGTTACGAAGTGATGTTTGCGGTGCATACCGATACCGACCATATTCACGCACACTTTTTGATCAGCAATTGCAATATGGAAACCGGTAAATCGTATCGCCGCAGCACCCACGACCTTTATGAAATGTCGGAATATTTCGGACAGCAATGCTTACGTTACGGTTTAACAAATTCGGTTAGAGAGAATTTCTATAACCGAAATTTGGATACTGCCCGCAACAGGGAAACTTTTGCAGAAACGCAGATGAAAAAGCGAGGTGCGGAAACATTCAAGGACGAGCTTCGGGAGGTTATTAAGATCGAGGTACAGGATCCTGCCAATCATACTTTTGAAGATGTGATAAACGCACTGTACAAGCATTACGAGGTTGAGTGCAGAGTTGCGGGAAATACTGTATCTTACCGACACCCGAAGTACAAGGACAAAAACGGAAAACTTGTTTCCGTCAGAGGAAGCAAGTTAGGAGACCAATTTACAAGAAAGGGGATCGAATATGGCCTTAGAGAGAAAAGACTATCAGCCGGTATCGGCACAGAACATATCCACACAGCAGCATATACCCATGACGCGGGAGCAGGTGCTTACGAAATTGGACGAGTTGCTGAACAAGACTATGGAAATGCAGGAATATACACGCGACCAAGCGGAAGCGAAACTGCAGATCTCAATGCTTACGGCAATAATAAAGGAACAGCACGAACTCTTGACCGCCTTTTTGGAAGATACGAAAAACACACAGATACAAATGTACGAAAAGACGGAAAATATGATTCAGCAGATTTACGAGCAGTTAAGCATGATGATCCAAAAGAAGGTGGACACGATATCAACGAGTGTAACCAGAATGGAATCCAACGACAGCCGGCTGATAGACCTGCAGTCACAGTACAAAAGCGATATAAAGGGAGACATCATTAAGATTTTCCGTGATCTGTTTGACGGTCAAAGATGTGTAATCGATGAAGGTTTTGGAAACATGGAAGAGGATCTTCGCAGAGCAACAAAAGTTTTTACCGACCAGATAGATGAAGCCGCAAAAGCGTGCAATAAATCTGTTGCAGCGGCAGATGAATCCGCAGCTTCATTGCTGCGTGTCGGCGCTGTTGGTACTATCCTTTTGGTATTATCACCGCTTGTTGCAATTGCAGATATTGTTATCAGAATAGTCCAGATGAATATGTAATTATTCGATAGCAATATAACTTTTATTGAACGGAATGCCGTGACTTTCTGCAAACCCGACAAGCTCTGTAAACTTGTTTTCAAACAATTCGGAATCCGTGCCAAACAATGAAGCATAAATGTTAAAGACAACAAAGAAATTTTCCTTTGCTTTTTGGACATCGCCGGTTTTCAAGTATATCTTCCCAATATCCAACCGGAAATCGGCGTAGTCCGTGTTTTCTCCGCTTGTTTCCTTTATCAGATCGGCGCACTTTTTCATAGCGCGGACAGCCTTCATCGGTTCACCGCAGTCGTCCATAAGGTTCGCGTAATTGTGGTAGATGATAAGCATATCATTGTTCATCTTGCCGTATTCCGACACTAGCTTGATCGCTCGTTCCATATATTCGCGCGCTGGTTCAAGCTGCCCGTCGAGATGATAATTGTAGCCGAGATTCATGTTAAGATTTGCAGCGAGGTGCAGGTCGTCTTCCGGAACACAGGTATCGAGCGCAGTCTGCGACAGTTTAATTGCTTTCTTAATATCCTTGTCGAACATTCCCGCAACAGCCGATTCAAAGTCGTAGTATAAAGCCAAGTCATTAGGCTTTAATTTGTCCTTGTATGATTTCATTACGGAGCGTATCAGGCGCATACCGCTTTCATACTGATACTTTTCCATACAAGAAAATGCGTCCTCGATAAAAAGAATATAGCCGTCAAAATCATCATTCTTAATATCCGTGACTACATCTTCGGCATAAAGGAAAAGTTCCTGATAACATGGTATATCGACACCGTGGAGAATAAATATATCGTGTAGCTTTGTAAGCATAACACGACAATTATTCACGGACGGTACAAGGTCAGCAATCGCAATATCCTTTACTACCGGCTGTAATGATATTCTGCTGCTCTCAACTTTGATAAGTCCCAGCTCAGTTAAGTCGTTTATATCGTTCAGATCATGCAGTCCGAGCCAGTTAGCGAAAAGCCGCGAATACACTCCCGAAGCCGGAACAAAAGTCATGCAACGGAGAATAAACTGATAGCCGTCCGACAGCTTGAACAGCGAGAACAATGTTCGGATATGCTCATAGAATGTTGCTTTAATACCTTTTCCGTCCTTGTGGATATTTATTCTATCAGAGGTTTCCGGATCGACGCTGCATTCTGTTAGTTTCTGTAATACTTCATCGGGATCAAGTAAACCCTTTTCAAGCAGACGTGCCGCAAGCTCAACGGAAAGCGTATGACGGTTCACAGCTTCTATGATTTTTATAACGGTATCACGGTTTTTGTCGGCATCTGAATACAGCTTGCCAAACAACTCGAACAGACCTTCAATGTCGGAAATCTCATTCAGCGAATATGTATAACCGCAGTCAAATTTGCTCCGTGTTGTGAAGATAACTCTGCATTTATATTTTATCACCACATCAAGAAATTCCTCGTCCGAAGCGGTAGTTTCGAAGTTGTCAATTACTATAAGAGTATCTTCTTTGAGGGAGCGTAGATAGCGGTTATGACGCTTGAATTTTTCGTCGTCGGTATCTTCGGGACGGTCGTCGGAAAAATCAATATCGGTAATAAGATTTTTGAGATCGCTGTCATAGTAGAAATACAGAATGTTCGAGTACAGCTTTTTGTATTTCTTTATGTACGCCTTAACAAATTCGCTTTTACCGATCCCGGCGATTCCTGTAACGAACACTTTATAATCCTTTTGCAGTATTTCATGCAATTTTTCGATCTCATTATCTCTGCCGGTAAAGTGTTTGCATGGCGACGGTGCTTCTCCGCAAAGAATTGTATCGGAGAGCACAGGAGATTTAGTTCCGGTCACGGCAGCGAGTTTAGCTTCACGGGTAATGAATTTGCGCTGAAAAGAGAATATCAAAATAGTAGCTATAAACGTTGCGTGATCGTCTGTATTATTCGTGAGCTCTGTTTTCTTACTGTCGGAAATGCTTATGTCATTCATAACAAGATCCTGAATATCTCGACATACCATTTCGACATCTGTTAATATCGGAAATACTCTTTTACGCAAATCTTCTGCAAGGAGCTCAATTCCGTTATCAGCAGAATAATACTGTATAAGCAATGGTGAAACCGCTGCATATCCGTTTATCCAACGACTTATCAGACCGTGATCGAAAACAAAGCCTTGTTTACCTGCAAAACTGTCAAAAAGCTCATACATCAGATCTGTCTGACATAGAGCTTTGCCCTCATTTTGATAGTTGGTCATTATCTTTATCACAGAAGAGAAGTCACAGCGTTCCACAGTATCACCACCATAAGCGTTTTATCCATTATACCACAGATCACAGAGAAATTCAACCATTATTTAGTCTCCCCTCAACAAGCCACTTGAAGAGTGTTGCCAAACATAATCCAGAAAAACCAACGAACGAGAAGGCGTGTGAGCCTATCAACGTTCATAGCAATAATAGCCACCATGATTGATGACTTGGTTGTATCTTCAAGCTTAGTGCGAATCAGCCCGAGTCCGAACTTGCGCTTTGCAAGGCTGAACTTACGTTCCACCTCGATGCGATCCACATTATCCTTGTATTCAGTTTTCTTGTCAGCTTCCGGATCAGTCAAAGGTCTGCCGAGAGCTCTGCCTGAAAGACGTATGCCGCGTTCTTTGCAGTAACTGATATTTTTTCTGTTCCTGTAAAGCTGGTCGGCAAGAGCTCTTTCGGGATAATGCCTGGTGCGTTTGCGATAGTTTTCCAATGCAGTTATCAGAATATCGGATTCATTGTACGCATCAAAGGAAAGTTTCTCCAGTCTCGCCATTCCGTATTCATCAATACTGAGATCAAGCTTTGCTCCGAACTCTGTCGGGGATTTCGCTTTGCCTCTGACTATCGGACGAATGTACGGCTGGCTGATGCTGACAATGCGATCCGGAACACTATGAGTATTGTTTTCGTACATGTAGAGCTGCTGCTCATACAGCTTCATTATCGTACTAAGCATTTCTGCTTCTTTCCGGGTTATTTCAACATCGTCCTGCATCAGAAACCACTCAATGTAACCGAGATCACGATTGACATAATTCAACTGTTTTCTGATCGCAGCTCTAAGCTTTTTCGCCGGACACTTCCTGCATTTTGCAATTGCAAGATAGTCTTTTCTTGCCTGCTTGCGATATGTTCTCGGAACATACCAGTTCTGCTC
>CAMOKN010000189.1 GCA_946617595.1 uncultured Clostridia bacterium | reverse complement strand
TGTGGCCCATCAATAGTGTGAACTCGTTGAGAGAAGAGATAAGTTTCTTGATGTCTTCAACAGACTTGCCCTGCTTGTCAGCGAGAGCCTTGATGTCAGCTTCTTCTGTAGGAACGAATTCATGAAGCGGAGGATCGAGGAAGCGGATAGTTACCGGATAACCTTCAAGAGCTTCGTAGAGCTTCTCGAAGTCAGCCTGCTGCATGGGTTCGATCTTAGCAAGAGCAGCTTCTCTCTCTTCGACTGTATCGGAGCAGATCATCTCTCTGAACGGCCCGATTCTGTCAGGATCAAAGAACATATGCTCTGTACGGCAAAGACCGATTCCTTCTGCGCCGAGTTCTCTTGCCTTCTTAGCGTCTGTAGGTGTATCGGCATTTGTTCTTACTTTGAGTTTTCTGTACTTGTCAGCCCAGCCCATAACTCTGCCGAACTCGCCTGCGATAGTAGCGTCAACAGTCTTGATCTGACCGTCATAGATGTTACCTGTTGTACCGTCAATGGAGATCCAGTCGCCCTCTGTGAATGTTTTGCCTGCAAGGGTGAACTTCTTGTTCTCTTCGTCCATATTGATCTCTGAGCATCCGGATACGCAGCAGGTTCCCATACCTCTTGCAACAACGGCAGCGTGAGAAGTCATACCGCCTCTTACAGTGAGGATACCCTGAGAAGCCTTCATACCTGTGATGTCTTCAGGAGATGTTTCAAGTCTTACGAGAACTACCTTCTTGCCCTGTGCCTTCCATGCCTCTGCATCGTCAGCTGTGAATACGATCTGACCGCAAGCTGCTCCGGGGGAAGCGCCGAGGCCCTTGCCGATAGGAGTTGCAGCCTTCAGAGCGGCAGCGTCGAACTGCGGGTGGAGAAGTGTATCGAGGTTACGGGGATCGATCATCAGAACAGCTTCCTGCTCAGTCTTCATTCCCTCATCAACGAGGTCGCAAGCGATCTTGAGAGCTGCGGGAGCGGTTCTCTTACCGTTGCGGCACTGGAGCATATAGAGCTTCTTGTTCTCAACGGTGAACTCCATATCCTGCATATCATGATAGTGCTTTTCGAGAATATCGCAAACCTTTACGAATTCAGCATAAGCCTCAGGGAATTCCTGCTCCATCTGTGCGATAGGCATAGGAGTGCGGACACCTGCAACAACGTCTTCGCCCTGTGCGTTCTTGAGGAACTCGCCCATGAGCTTCTTCTCGCCTGTTGCGGGATCTCTTGTGAATGCAACGCCTGTACCGGACTCATTATTGAGGTTTCCGAATACCATAGGCATTACGTTTACTGCTGTACCCCAGCTGTAAGGGATATCGTTGTCGCGGCGGTAAACGTTAGCTCTCGGGTTGTCCCAAGAACGGAATACTGCTTCGATAGCGAGCTTTAACTGCTCGATAGGATCGGACGGGAAGTCCTTGCCGAGCTGCTTCTTGTATTCAGCCTTGAACTGAGTAGCAAGTTCTTTCAGATCAGCTGCGGTAAGCTCTACGTCGAACTTAACGCCCTTTTCTTCCTTCATCTTGTCGATGAGCTGCTCGAAGTACTTCTTGCCGACTTCCATAACAACGTCGGAGAACATCTGGATAAAGCGTCTGTAGGAGTCATAAACGAAACGCTCGAATGTAGGGTCGGGGTTGCCTGCGATCATAGCAGCAACAACGTCATCGTTAAGACCGAGGTTGAGGATAGTATCCATCATACCGGGCATGGAAGCTCTTGCGCCGGAGCGAACGGAAACGAGCAGCGGGTTCTGCTTGTCGCCGAACTTCTTGCCATTTATCTTTTCCATTTCCTCAACGCCCTTCATAGCCTGAGCCATGATCTCGTCGTTGATCTTTCTTCCGTCCTCATAGTACTGAGTGCATGCCTCTGTTGTGATAGTGAAGCCCTGAGGAACAGGAAGTCCTATCTTTGTCATTTCTGCAAGGTTTGCGCCCTTACCGCCGAGAAGCTCTCTCATGTCTGCGTTACCTTCGGAAAAGAGGTAACAATATTTCTTTGCCATTGGATTTGTCCTCCTGAAATTTATTTGGTTCCGCAGCAGTCAGTCCTTCGCATTGATATGCGAATTTAAACATTCTTCTGCATAACATCTATATTATATCATATTTTTTACAGAATTTCCAGTATTTTATAAAATTTTTTTATGAAAATTTGAGTGTGAAAATTTCACAGCCGATAAAAACGGCATTCTGAATACACTCAAAAAAAGCGGCGAAAAAATTTTGTAGGTTTGCACGAAAAGCACTTGTATTTTTTAGGCAATTGTGATATAATATTTGCACTTATATACTATATAAAGGAATGATCCGTATGAAAAACAGTGAAATACAGAAAATAATAGACGCGGCGATCTCCGCCCGTTCAAACGCATACGCACCTTATTCGCGTTTCAGCGTCGGAGCCGCTGTCCTATGCTCAGACGGAACAGTCTATACCGGCTGCAACATAGAAAATGCTTCATACCCCTGCGGCATCTGTGCCGAGCGTGTTGCATTCGCAAAAGCGATAAGCGACGGCAGACGTGATTTCGCCGCAGTAGCCGTCACCGGCAGCTCAGCGGAAAAATGCACTCCCTGCGGTATCTGCCGCCAGTTCATGTATGAATTTTCACCCGATATGCACGTAGTGTGCTGCGACAAAGAAGGAAATTATTCAGAGCACACGCTTTACGAGCTGCTGCCCCACGGTTTCGGCGGAAGGTCGATGAAATGATCCGGACACTGTTACCGGATAAAGACAGCGTGTCTTATTATAATAGTAAAGAAGGGTTTTTACGAAAAGAAAAAATACAGAGATAGATATGACTTCCGGCGCAATACTCCCGAAGCTGCTGAAGCTTTCGCTCCCGCTGATGCTGTCAAGCGTCCTGCAGCTTCTGTTCAACGCTGCCGATATTATAGTCGTCGGAAACTTCGCCAGCCAGAATTCCCTCGCGGCAGTAGGAAATACTGCCTCACTGGTGAACCTGATGACCAGCCTTTTCCTCGGTCTTTCCACCGGAACAAACGTTCTTGCCTCCCACTATCTCGGTGCCGATGACAAGATACGTGTCAGCAAGACCGTACATACAGCCATCATAACAAGTATATTCAGCGGTCTTCTGCTTACCGCAGCCGGCTGCATCTTCGCACCGCAGCTGCTTGAGCTGATGCAGACCCCGGAAGATGTCCTGCCGCTTTCGGCGCTCTATCTGCGCATCTACTTCATCGGAATGACCGCAATGCTTATCTATAACCTCGGCAGCTCGATACTCAGAGCCAAAGGTGATACAAAGCGTCCGCTGTACTACCTGACGCTTTCGGGCGCGGTGAACGTCGGACTGAATCTGCTGTTTGTGATAGTATTTCAGATGGACGTTGCCGGAGTTGCGCTCGCCACCGTCATTTCCCAGTGCATATCAGCATTTCTTATAATCCGGTGTCTGATGAAGGAAGAAGGCGCTCTGAAATTTGAATTCTCAAAACTCAGAGCCGACGGTCAGACCGTGGCAAAAATACTGAAAATAGGTATTCCGGCAGGATTTCAGGGTATGCTGTTCTCGCTCTCCAACGTGGTGATACAGTCATCGGTCAACGGCTTCGGTGCCGAGGTTATGGCAGGAAGCGCAGCAGCATCGAGCATAGAAGGATTTATCTGGGTGTCGATGAACGCGTTTTCACAAGGTGCGCTCACCTTCACCAGCGCAAATATAGGCGCCGGAAAATACAGCAGGATAAACCGCATCGCTGTGATATCATGCTCCTGCGCGGCGGCTGCGGGTCTGATATTCGGAAATCTCGCGTATATTTTCGGAACTCAGCTCCTCAGCATATATGACAAGCGCCCCGAGGTGATACAGGCAGGACTTGTGAGAATGGGCCTTGTCTGCACGATGTACTGCACCTGCGGCATTATGGACTGCATAGTCGGTTCGATAAGAGGAATGGAATATGCGGTAACACCGACGATAGTATCGCTCATCGGAGCCTGCGGACTGCGGATAATATGGATATTCACAGGATTTACAATGGAGGAATTCCACACAGAGTTCTGGCTGTTCATTTCATATCCCGTTTCGTGGATAATAACATTTCTCGCACATCTTGTCTGCTATATATTCATGCGAAGGCGGCTGCCGAAAGGTGATATTTCCCCGGAAACGGCAGTTCATCAGGAATAAATGGCTGATATTTACCCGGAAATGAATCAAAACAAACGGTTTTTGCTCATTTTTGATACAAAACAATAACAAAATGTTTATTTGTTATTAGTGAAAAAGTAACAAAAAAATAAAATTTGCTGCATGAAATCATAAAAACCTACAAATTTTCATTGACTTTTTCAAAGAATTTGTGTATAATGAGTTTAATAGTAGTATAAGGGTTATTATGCCCTTTTGCTGAAGGTTTGAATACCTAAAAAATTCTGTCCGCGATCAATATATCACGCAGACAGATGAATACCTGCAAATGAAAGGAGGTGCAGAAATTGGTAACAAAAGCGGTTTCTATGGAAATGAAGGTAAATTCCTCAAACCGTGCGGGTCAGCAGAATAACGGAGCTGACGGCGGATTTTCAGACATTCTCGGTAACGTAAGCTCCGAAAACCGTAAACAGCCCGGTACTTCAGGATCAAGCAGACAGGACTCTCCGCAGGGAAGAAGCTTCGGCACTGAGTTCAGATATACCGAAAAGGCTTCGGCAAGGACTCCTGACAGCAGAGATCCCGCGGATGCAGGCGCAAAACAGTTCGGACAGTTTAAAGACAGCAGAAGCTTTTCCGATGCAGATGCCGCCGACAAGATCATGTCAGAGGCTGCGGAAGTCGTAACACAGATCGTCCGCCAGACAGGACTGATCCCCACAAGAGAAGAAGCTGCGGATATGATGCTCTCAGCCCTGAAAGCCATAACGGCAGGAAAGGACGAAAGCAAGGACGAGGATATCAGCGACCTGCTCGATGCTCTTATGGAAGTCTTCTCCGAAATGGCAGGAACTCCCGATACCGCGGCAGTCCATTCAACAGATGAAGCTCTGTTCGATGAAGATGCAGTCGATCTCATAGACCCGGATATGTCCGAACACAGGAACGCAGCTGCGGCAGCAACGGCAAAATCTCCCGAAGAACTGGCAGAAACTGTCGGTGCGGAAGAAACAGAAGCCGAGATATCACCGGACGACGATGCTATGATCTCGGAAATGTCGTTTGCGGCAGAGGAGGATTTCCCGCAGGAAAGCAATATTGCTCCGGAAATACCGGTAGGAACTCCTATCCGCGATATACGCGCGGCAGCAGTAAGACCGATGCCGGAAGTCGCTGCGGAAGAATTCCCTGTATCTGAAGAAGAGCCGGAAATGACGATCGTTGTGAGCGATACAATAAAAATGCTCAGCGAACTCATTGAAGACGCGAAAAAAGAACTCGGACTCACAGAATTCAGCATAGAGCATTTCACAGGTGAAGAAGCTCCCGAAATGCCGGCGATCGCAGGAAATCAGGCCGCGATCACTCAGAAGATCGGCAGAAATGACCGTTCCGACGAGCTGGATCATATTCTCAACGGCACAAGATCCGATGTCATCGGCGAAAATGAAGAGCCGAAGACCGAGACTTATGATGCGGTAAGAATGGCCGAAGAACTGATGAGCGACAGAATGCAGACAGAGATCCCCGCTGACGACGAGCCGATGTTCCCTGAGGCTATGGAGATAAGACCTCCCGAGATCCAGACAGCTGAACAGATACTTGACCGCATACAGAATATGCAGGGCGATCATACCGAGTTCACTATGGTGCTCAACCCCGAGGCTCTCGGACGCATTACAGTAAAACTCGTTGCTGTCGGAGAAAAGATGTCTGTGGAGATCACCGCAGAAAACCCCGATACAAGAGCAATACTTGCATCAAGAACGGAAAGCCTTCAGAATATGCTGAAAGACAACGGCGTACAGCTCGAAAGATGCCAGATCGTATCCGAACAGGAAGATACAAGATTCGATCAGCAGAGCTACGACGGAAGCAGCAAGAACCCATACAGCAGGAACGATGAGAACGATCAGTCCGATAATGACGATCAGGACGGCGGAAGCTTCTACGACCTGCTCCAGACGATCTAAAGAAGGAGGAATAATATGGCTACTACAGGAATTGATTCACTCGCCTCCCCGCAGAGCAATTACGAAAAGTACAAAGATATGTTCACCAACGACAAGCACGACCTTGTTACAATGGAGAACTTCTATCAGCTGCTTGTTGCGGAAATGCAGAATCAGGATCCGCTCGAGCCTACATCAAATACTGAATTCATTTCCCAGATGGCAAGCTTCACAGCTTTGCAGTCACAGCAGGATTCATACGACACACAGCTCCAGACATACGCAAACTCGCTTGTCGGAAGAACAGTAACAGTTACGGACGGCGACGGAGAAGCAATAACGGGAGTCGTTGAATTCGTAAGACACGGTGATACACCCCAGGTCAATGTAAACGGCAAGAGCTATAACCTCAGCGCAGTAAGTCAGGTACACGATCAGGCAGCACAGACACAGGCATCTTCTATCGGAGATTACGGCGCATTCGCATCGAGCATTCTCGGAAAGACCGTAGTCGTACAGGCTATAGATAATGAAGGCGCTACCTACATAGACAGAGGAGAAGTAGGCTCGCTTGAGATCGAGAACGGCGAAGTAAGAGTTATCGTAAACGGACTGGCTTATGATGTCAGAGACGTGGTACAGGTAACAGAGACTGAAAAGCAGGTACAGCCCCAGGACGATGAGGACGAGGACGAATTTGACTCCGTGACAGCACAGGAGGCCGCATCATCACAGGGTACTCAGGCTGCCGAAACAGTAAGCGCTGCCGAAAGAACAGATGAGGACGATATCGAGGACGTCGAAGAAATAACCGACTCGGATATCTATGAGCTTTTTGAATGATTACCTTGAGTAAAGTGAGGGATAGTTGAAATGCTTATTAGCGAGTATCTCGCCGGGCGAAACCAGATAAGTGTTTCCACAGGTGTGAACCGCCCTTCGTACAAAACAGGCGAAAACGTGCAGGGAAGCGGTGAACAGGGAAGCTTTGCGGACGAACTCAAAAACCGTCTCGGTACAGCAAAGGAAGTCGAATTTTCAAGCCACGCGATCAAAAGGCTCGAAAGCAGACAGATAGACGTTATCGAGAACGACAGGCTCGAAAGACTTAACAAGGGAGTTGAGCTTGCCGCCGAGAAGGGCAGCGAAGAAAGCCTTATCCTTGTGGACAGCACGGCATTTATTGTAAGCGTCAAGAACAATACCGTAATTACCACGGTATCAGCGGACGACTTAAAAGGAAACGTATTCACAAACATTGATTCCGCCGTAATAGTATAATATCGGACCGAAGGAGCCGCAGAAAGCGCTCCGGAAGAGATATTGCCGCCCCGAACGACAGACGGACGGCGCACGGCGGTGCAAAGAGAAAGGAATTACCGCTATGATGAAATCATTATATTCCGGTGTTGCCGGAATGAAAACTCACAACCAGAGAATGGACGTTATAGGAAACAACATCTCCAACGTCAATACTACAGGCTACAAGACCAGCGCAGTTACTTTCAAGGACGTATATTATCAGACAAAAGCAAACGCTTCCTCCGGTGATGCTCCCTCCGGCGGAAAGAACCCGACACAGATCGGTTACGGC
>CAMOKN010000188.1 GCA_946617595.1 uncultured Clostridia bacterium | reverse complement strand
GAGCTTGATTTTTTTTATGGATTGAGGTGTTATGTTCAGCGTATTTCTAAAGACTATGCCGCCGACAGAGCGCAAGGATGCGTCTTTGAAAGCGGCATAAGAATTATACTCATTTTCTCTATTCAAAGCGGTTTTTAGAGGTACCCATAAGAGTAAGAAAGGAAAACATTATGGCAGAGATCAAGTATGAAATTGTCAAGGAGCTGGGCGTTATCGCCGAAAGCGCGAGAGGCTGGACAAAGGAACTCAATATGGTGAGCTGGAACGACAATCCCCCGAAGTATGATATCCGTGACTGGTCGCCGGATCATTCGAGAATGAGCAAGGGCATCTCCCTTACCGAAGATGAAATGACAAAGCTGGTCGAGCTTTTCGCGGCGCGTGATGAGGAAGACAGCTTTGAGTGATGCTGACATTTGCGTCACTATGCACAAAAATCATTAGCTCCAATAAGTATTATTTCCGAAATTTCACATTTTTTTCACATTGTGTTGACAATCTTTTCAATTTATGATATAATAAAGCATAATCACTTTAGTGTGACAATTTTCGGGAGGATAATGCTATGAGCAATATAAAATTCAGATCAATATTCGCAATGGCTTGCGGCATCGCAAGTATAATCTTCAGCTGGATGGGCTATGGTGCGATCGTTGCTATACCTCACGGTATAATTGCGATCGTCTTCGCAGCGACCACTCTGAAGATGAATCCAAGAGCGCCTTTCAGAAACTTCTGCATTGCAGGTCTTATAACAGGCATAGTAGGTACCGCTCTCGGTGCTATAGTATTTACTTGCTCGATAGTTGCAACAGCAGCTGCGGCTACATATTATAACGCATATAACAGCTTCAGTTGGTAAAAGCTGCACTGACAGTTCAAGCAGAGTATTATCAGTCTCCCCGGTTCATTAACGGGGAGATTTGCATTTCGGGTGATATTGATGTTTCCGGGATTTTATCTTTTCGGTAAATTTATTAGCAGTTATACTTTAATGGTGCTGGTCGGGATCTTTGCAGCCTGCCCTATAGCGCTGTTCAGGTACAAAAAGCGCACGGGAGATTATTATCCTATGCTTGCCGTGCTTCTTATTGCTGCGCCCGGAGCGCTCATAGGCGGCTCACTCATGTACGGGATAACGAATATCAAGGACTGGTATCTGCTCACTTCGGCGGCAAGCTTTGAAGAATTTATCAACAATGCCGTATTGATCTTCGGCGGTTCGGTATTCTACGGCGGACTGATCGGCGGAATGCTCACTGCGGGTATTGCTATACGTGTAAAAAAATACCCGGCGGAGCTGATAACCGATGTTGCAGCTCCTACTATCGCGCTTTTTCATACGTTCGGGCGTATAGGCTGTTTTCTTGCGGGGTGCTGTTACGGCATCGAAAGCGAATATGGATTTCCGCTGAGACATTATTTTCCGGACGGGTCAGTTGTTGAGGTGGTAAGGGTGCCGGTGCAGCTTTACGAAGCCGGATTTGAGCTGATATTGTTCTTCGTCCTGTCATTTATTCTCAGAAAGAACTGGCTGAACGGCAGGATTTTCGCACTGTATATAATTCTTTACAGTGTCTGGAGGTTTTTCGCCGAATATCTGCGCGGTGATCTGCACAGGGGATTCATCTTCGGGCTTTATACATCACAGTTTTTAAGCATCATAATGGCAACTGTCGCTACAGGCTATATAGTGGTAAGAACTATCAGGGATCCCATGAAGCAGACAGATATATGACAGGTATCATTCTGTGAACAGAACATGGCATCGGGCGGTCGGAATTGATCTGACTGCTTTTTCGTTTAGCAGTTTTTACTAAGTGTAAATTATTTATTTGTATCAATATGCCGAAAATATGAACATCTTGTTGACAAAGGCGTGAAATAGTGCTATAATTCAATCGTCAGCCTGTAATATTTTGCTATATTATGAGAAATTCTGACATTTATGCAGCTGACGGGGCTGTTTTTGTCGTATAATATGCTTGTTCAGAGCAGTTGAAATATACAAAATGGAATATGTTTAATATCTGAAATATGGCGGGATATTCTGACCCGAAAATTCAAAATTGATCTGTAAAGGTTAAAATTTCTCTGGCGGAAATGAAATTTAAGTTGGGTATAATAGCGTGGGGACGCTTTTATATTAATAAATTTTTACGGAGGAACACTTAATATGAAAAAGAAACTTGGTCTGCAGATCGTGTTTATCACGATAGCTGCGATCGTGGCCGTTATTGCGGTGCTGCTTGTGACCACACTCATCTCGTTCGCGGGATATAATGACGGTTTGCTCAAAGAAAAGGCTAAGATAGGCGAGACGTCTCTTAAGGGAGCGGTTGAGGACGAGCAATCAACACTCAGTCTCTATGAGATTATATTCGCTGAGGATGATGCGTTCAACGACGCAGCTTCAAAAAGAGATGCTGCTGCTATGACACAGATATATCAGCAGAACCTCGGTTCTCATACCGAGCTTTTCGGCGGTGTTGCCGATTCAAACGGCAGCATTTTCTTCAAGTCCGATAATTTCCCGCTTGATTCGTTTGATTTCAGTTCTGTCGCAAGAGGTCAGAACGTTGCCGGTATCGTTAAGAGCGGTGAACGTCTTTGTATCGTGAGCGCTTCCCAGAACGTGATAAACGGTGAGAACTTCGCTTATATCGTCGGCTTCCTTATGAGCAACCAGACCTATATCGACGATTGCAAAAAGGCATCGGATTGCGATGTTACAGTATTCAGCGGAAATCTCAGATTTGCTACAACGCTCGGCTCGAGCCTTATTGGTACTCCTATGGCTTCAAATATCGAAGCTACAGTAATTTCCGGCAAGCAGGATTATTCAGGTCAGGCAGAGATCAACGGAAAGCCATATTTTGTTTATTATTCTCCTATGTACGATTATCAGAACAATGTAGTCGGCGCTTATTTCGCAGGATTTGATGCAACAGAGTCCAACAATGAATTTGCGGCTGTTATAATCATGTCTATCGTAATAGGTATTGTAGGTGCGGTAGGAATCGGTGTCTTCCTCTTCCTCTTCTGCCGTACAAGAGTTACCGTACCGCTTCAGAATGCAGAGCTTTATGCTCAGGAAATGCTTGCCGGTCAGCTTGCAACTACAAATGTTACATACAAGTTCCATGAAGATGAGGTCGGAAAGTTCGTTGAGGTGCTCAGAACTGCAAAGCGCGGTATGAATGATGTTGTCGGCGATTCTTCGAGAATACTTTCTGCTATGGCACAGGGCGATTTCACAGAGACTCCCAATGTTAAATATCCCGGAGTATTCGAGGAGATCGAGACGAACTTACTCAAGATCGAGGACGATCTGGGCGATACTCTCAACAGAATGAATATGTCTTCGGACGAGGTTCTTACAGGTTCAAACCAGATGGCAGAAGGCTCTCAGTCTCTTGCAGACGGAACAACAAAGCAGGCTTCAGCTATCCAGGAGATCTCGGCAACTATCCACGAGGTTTCCGAGCAGATCGCAAATACAGCCCAGAATGCCGCAAAGGCAGGAGAGCTTTCGCAGCAGACCGAAGAAAAGGTCAACTATCAGGATACAGAGATCCAGAATATGCTTAATGCAATGAACGATATCAGCAATACCTCCAAAGAGATCGAAAAGATCATCAAGACTATTGAAGATATCGCATTCCAGACAAATATCCTCGCACTTAACGCAGCAGTTGAGGCGGCAAGAGCAGGCGACGCTGGCAAGGGCTTTGCAGTCGTAGCAGATGAAGTACGTAACCTTGCAAGCAAGTCCGCAGAGGCGGCAAGCAGCACGACTTCGCTCATCACAGCATCGATCGACGCTGTTGACAAGGGCTCGAAGATCGCATTCTCCACTGCCGAAGCCATGAAGGAAGTCAAGGAGATATCCACAGAGACTGCGGGTCTTATCCAGCAGATCGCACAGGCAAGCGCAGAGCAGACAGAATCTATACGTCAGATCAATTCCGGCGTAGAGCAGATCTCTCAGGTTATCCAGACCAACTCCGCAACTGCCGAGGAGACAGCAGCTTCGTGCGAAGAACTCTCCGGTCAGTCCCGTATCCTCAAGGATCAGGTCGCAAGATTCAAGATCAACCAGTAATATTTCAGATACTGCAAAGACAGCCCGGTCATGCCGGGCTGTTAGTTTGTCAAAAAAGCAGTAATTTTATAATTTAACTGCGAAGCTATTCGCTTTTGCTTCTTTTCGCGCCCGAAAAGAAGCGGGGTTTGGGGTGACTCCCCCGCTGGGGGAGGTGTCACCGGAGGTGACAGAGGGGGATGACCGACAGACGGCCCCAATCTCAAGCGCAGCGTTTTCTTGAAATTCTCAAGCGTAAGCGACTTCTTTGACGGTCTCTGCCGAACGCTTTAGATGTTTCTTCGGACAGCGAGGCAGAAAAAAACCGTATGTCACCGAAGTAACATACAGTTTTGGGAGCGCAGGCTCTGCGCTGGGGTGGGAAGTGGGATTCGAAGCCCAGACCTTTCCCTCAACCACGGCTTTTGTGGCCTGTTTTTCGTGTGACTGTGTGACCGGTCACACGATCACATCGCTGCCTTGATGTTG
>CAMOKN010000187.1 GCA_946617595.1 uncultured Clostridia bacterium | reverse complement strand
TCCATACTTTCTCCTTTATACCACAAATGCCTTTTTCTTGCCGTTCTTGCCTCTCGGATACTCCTGTATGCGGCTTATGTAGTCGGTGTTGAGTATCTGCTTGTTGCCGTCCTTGTCCTCTATCTCGAGCCAGTTCTCCTCGATCCTTGCTGCGGTGCCGACAACTCCGCTCGATGTGCCTGCCCATACTATAACTTCTTTTCCGATGTAGCTTTTTACCAGTTCATTCATTGCGTTTTCTCCTTTTCTGCGTTTAAGCCTGTTTCGTTTTGATACTGTTACCTGTCTGTGCAGTCTCGCCCTTGCCGCCGGGATAATGACAAGGAGTATCAGCATTATAATAAACCAAAAATACCACGATTGCATCTTTTATCCTCCTTATCCAGCGTCAAGCGACCAAAGCGCGCTCAGCGTTTCCTGCAGCTCGTCGATCGTCATTCCGGCGATCTTAGCGGAACGTATCGCTTCGGTGAGATTTTCCTCGACACGCCTCATGTGCTGTTCCGCCAGCAGCCGCATATCCTGCGCGTTCACGAAATAGCCCTTGCCCTGTGAGGCTGTCACAAGTCCCTCGTTCGCGAGTTCTTCATACGCCTTCATCGTAGTGATAACGCTTATCTTCAGGTCCTGTGCAAGGCCGCGTATCGACGGGAGCGCCTCGCCGCCCTTGAGCTTGCCGGAAAGTATGTCGTCCCTTAGCTGTGCGGCTATCTGCTTATATATCGGTTCCGAGGAATTCTGATATATTTTCATCTGTTCACCTCCGGTTACTGTTCATCTGTGATATATACAGTATATAACACATTAACAGTTTTGTCAATGTCCGCTTATAACAAAATCCGAATTGAATTTCAATCCGGAACTGTGTATTTTTCACAAAGAAGGGTCGTTTATATCTGTCTCGAAGATCATCTTTTTACAACAGATACAATATTCAATCTTGTATGATTTTGCTTCTGACGCTCGTAAAAGACGGCAGGATCGAATTTTGTGCAGTCTGTCTTAATAAGATGTAAATATTGATTGCAGTAATATTGGAGATAAAAACGCCAAAACTCTTGCCGAGTTCTATGAACGCAACGGAAGAAGTGATTTAGCACAGATAGTCAGAGAATACGAGAAGAAATAAAGACCGGGAAATGACAGACAGACCGAAAACTCTCTCGCCGCAGACAGCAGCGAGAGAGTTTTTTTCATCTTCACATTATTTATATTCGTTTTCCGCCGCCCGAGCCGGCGGAAAATGCTCTGCTGTTTTGTATGATCATGGCTCTTTCCAGAAATTTCCCTTATGAAAATTCTCGTTTCCCAAAGGAACCGCTGTCAGTTTGAAAATAACACAGCCGTCCGGACAGACGATAGTTTTGCTGTATTTACCGTCTCCACCCAGATTTTCAAGATCTCCGCCGCTTCTGACGGCTTCCATTATCGGGAACAGCATCATCATCGTCTTGGAACAAATGCCGTATCCGTCTTTATTAACGGGACAGCCGTATGTACATGTATATCGGTCACCTATTTCTTCTCCGTTGCGGCAATACCGTTCCGTATGATCGCCGCGAAGAAAACCTGTTACTTCAACAGTGAATTCATATTCTTCGTCATACCACTTTTTCATGATCCGAACCTCCTCGTTACATTTAAGTCAACGTTACAAACCGGTATTGAATACAGGCATTCAGCGCCGGATCTTATCAATCATTATTTTCCGGCTTTTTTCAGACGTTCTATGACAAAATGCGCGCAAAGACCTGTGAACAGACCCGATATGACACCGCCGATCATAAGGAACGGCAGATATCCGATTACGGCAAACGAACCGAAACTCACAATAACCGCCGCGATCTGACCGATGTTGTGGAGAACTGCACCTATCACACTGCACGCCCATATCGGGAGCTTCGGAAAAAGACGTGAGACCGGTATCATACCCAGAAGGCACAGAAAAGCACCCGACGCACTGTACAGTATTGTCGAGAAACTTGCGGCAAACATCGCACCTATGATCACTCTCACCGCAACGACGAGGGCAGTCTCCCACGGTTTGTACCGATAAACGCAGTACACCGTGATTATGTTCGCAAGTCCGAGCTTTACGCCCGGAATCGCAGTCAGCGGCGGTATCTGAAGCTCGATCACGAATATTATAAGGGCGGCCGCTGTGAGCATCGCAAGTTCGGTAAGCCGCTTTACCGGCATTTTCCCGCTGTCACTCATCTATTATCTCCGCAGTAAAGCCGGAGCTGTTTCTGAAGCTTCCGGCAATGTTTTCTGTGATATATACAGTTCCGTCATCTGTCACGAGCACCATATCAAAACCGCCTTTCTCACGCCAATATCCGACAGCGCGGTCCTTGCCCATAACGAACAGCGCCGTCGAGAGCGCGTCGCACATTATCCCCCTGTCCCCTATCACGGTGACGCTCACAAGTCCGCTGTCTGCGGGATATCCGGTATGCGGATCGAGAATATGGATATAGACATTGCCGCTGTCGTCCGTGAAATAGCGCTGGTATCCGCCGGATGTTATGACTGACTTGTCGTGTATCTGCAATACTCCGAGCAGCTCATTCGGAGAAAACGGGTTCGCTATTCCCACAGACCATTCCGTTCCGTCCGGCTTTGAGCCGAGAGCCTGCACATTTCCGCCGAGATTTACGAGCGCGGAAGTCACTCCGAGTTCCGACATCACCGCAAGCATCTCGTCACCAGAATATCCTT
>CAMOKN010000186.1 GCA_946617595.1 uncultured Clostridia bacterium | reverse complement strand
TGCACCGATAGCTGCGTCAAGTCTCCTCACCTTGCGCCAGCAAGCTTTCGGAGACTTTTCTTGCTCTCGGTGCAACTATCTCATTTTCTCTTTTCAAAGCAGTTTTTAGAGGTACCCTGATGTTTCACGAACATCGGTCTTTTTATCTACTGCTGTCATTCTAACGCATATATGTGAAAAACAAATGACAGAATGTTGTTAATCTACAAATTTTCCGTTTATAACGACAAATTCCGGTTTTTCGGTAATATCGAATACTTCACCGCGGAAAGCAGTCAGATCCGCGTCTTTTCCTGATTCTATTCTTCCCACGCGGTCATCTATACCGCATATCCTGGCAGGATTTATGGTTATCGCTCTGATCGCGTCGGCTTTAGGAAGACCGCCTCTCACAGCGATACCGGCAGTTACCGGAAGATACTGTATGGGAGTTTCGGGGTGATCGGTGCAGATCGCGAACTCTATTCCTTTTTTGTGCAGCTTCGCGGCGTTTTCGATATTCTGGTTTATCAGCTCCGGCTTGCATCTGTCGGCAAACAGCGGTCCTATCACGCACTGAGTGCGTTCGTCCCTCAGTTCGTCGGCGATAAGCCAGCCGTCGGTTGCGTGTATCAGCACATAGTCAAGCGAAAATTCTTTTGCAATACGTATCGCCGTGAACATATCGTCCTGTCTGTGGCAATGGAAATGCGCTTTTATCTGTCGTTTCAGCAGCGGTATCAGAGCCTCGCATTTCATATCGGGATCGGGACGGGTAGTCTCGTCATCGGTCCCCTTTGTGCGCTCATAGTTCTCCGAATCCTCCATATATCTGCGCGCTTTGCAGAGCTGCTCACGGATAATGGCAGCCGTAGCCATTCTTGTTACCGGAGACTCATCACGGTCTTTATAGGTGGATTTCGGGTTTTCTCCAAGAGCAAATTTTATGGAGACAGGATCTTTTATCACAAGTTTATCGACGCGGCAGCTCCCATAGGTCTTGAGTGCAATGAAATTGCCGCCGATAGCGTTTGCACTGCCGACTCCGGTAACGACCGTGCCGATGCCTGCTCTCGCAGCTTCCGAGAAACACAGGTCTGCCGCGTTTACGGAGTCGATAGCACGCAGATGCGGAGTGCATGGGTCGGTGTCCTCATTCACATCATCGCCCTCGAATCCGAGTCCGTTCTCGCATATTCCGATGTGGCAGTGCGCATCGACAAATGCAGGATATACGGTAAGTCCTGAAGCGTCGATCACATCTCCGGAATCAAGGCTTCCGGAAAATTCTTCCATACTGCCGACAGCGGTTATTACTCCGCCGTTTGTTTCTATATATCCGCACTCGATGATATCATTATCGTCAGAGGCGGTGAATATTCTTGCGTTGCAAATTATCATATTTTTTTCTTTATAGCCTCAACAATGGCGGCCGGAGTACCGGCTGCCTTTATTATTATATCGGAGCGTTCAGAATAAACGGGATATCGCTTATCGAACAGTTCCTTCACGGTTTCTTTTGGGTTGTTGTATGCGAGCGGGCGGTTTTTGTCGTTTTTTATGCGCCCGTAGCAAGTCTCGAAATCGGCATCGAGAAATATCACAGTCCCGCTTTTTCTTGCGGTATCGGCTGTGTTCTCATTTATTATTGCACCTCCGCCCAGCGCGGTAACACTGTTGTCCGGCATTTCTCCGATATATTTTGCTTCGAGCAGTCTGAAATGCGGCTCACCGTATTTTTCAAATATTTCGGGTATTGTCATTTTCTCGTTTTCGACGATATAACTGTCGAGATCGACAAATTCCATTTCCAGCGCTGCGGCAAGCTTTTTGCCGATACGCGACTTTCCGCACCCCATGAATCCGCAGAGATAAATACGCATAGTGAGACTTCCTTTCAGAGACTTGCACAGAGAACGCTGCGCTCGAGATCGGTCGCTGCGCTTGAGATTTTTGCCGCTGCGCTTGAGATTGGGGCTCGTCTGTCGGTCATCCCCTTCTGTCACCTCCGGCGACATCTCCCCCAGTGGGGGAGACACCCCAAACCCCGCTTCTTTTCAATGTGAAAAGAAGCAAAAGCAACATGCTTCGCGATAAGATCTGATAGTTAATGTTCCTGTCAGATGAGCGATTCCATGTCGGAGATGAGATGTTTAAGGTCGTTCTGCTCAAATTTGCAGCCGTTCCATATCTCCTGAGCCGCTGCAGCCTGAAGCACAAGCATAGCCATACCTGTCATTGCCTTTTTTCCGAGAGATTCCGCTGTCTTTGTCAGAAGAGTTTCTTTGGGATTATATACCACATCGAATACAAAGTCGGTGTGGCGGAGTATCTCCTCGCTGCATGGCATTGCATCGGTTTTGGGGAACATTCCCACAGGCGATGCGTTTATTATAAGATCGAATCCGGGGATAGTGCTTCCGAAATCGCCGGCTGAAAGTATCCTGTTTTTTATTTCTGCTGTCTTTATGCGTGCCCGCGGCATTTTAGATTTTATCGACGATATGGTTTTTTCGGCATCGACGAGATATTCCGGGAGCACCGCTACCGTAACATCTCCGCCCTTGTATGCTGTCTCGGCTGCGATCATCTTTCCGACACCGCCGCAGCCAATTACCAGAACGTGCGACGCGAGATCGGCACCGAGCATTTCTATAGAGCGTGAAAACCCGAAAACATCGGTGTTATATCCTGTTTTTTCGGCACCGTTTTTCACACAGTTTACCGATCCGAAGCGTTCTGCCGAAGCGTCAAGCCTTTCGCAGTACGGTATTATCCCGACTTTATGCGGTATCGTGATATTGAACCCGTCGTATTCCGAGAGCTTTGCATAGCTGTCTTTGAGCTCCTCTGGCGGGATATCGAGCTTTTCATAGCTTCCTTCTGTTCCGGAGAGTTCCATTAATCTGGAGTGTATCTGCGGTGACAGCGAATGTCCGAGCGGGTGACCTATAAGTGCGTATTTTTTCATGTTTATGCCTTTCTTTGTCAGAAAACCGACCATCTCCGTCAGGGAGCCGCCTTTCAGGAGGGTGAGAGTGGGGTGGGGTACGGGGAGGGGAGAGGGAGGGAAACTCCTTTCCCCGCGGGAAAGGGGGTTCACTTCCTCTTCCTTCCCTGTTCTCAAGCGCAGCGGCTGATCTCAAGCGTCCATAGCTTCAGCTTCAACATTCTCGAGTGTCTTCTTTACCATACCGGTGAGTGCTTTGCCGGGACCGCACTCGACAAATCTGTCTATGCCTGCGGACTGCATCGCGTCAAGTTCTGAGGTGAATCTGACCGGCGAGAATATGTGGCGTGAAAGCAGATCGTGTATTTCCGAGAAGTCTGTGAGCTGTGCGCCCATTACATTTGAATAGAACGCCTTTTTCGGTGCTCCTATTTTTATATCTTTTATAAGTTCGGCGAATTCAAGACCGGCTTCCTTCATATACTCGCTGTGGAAGGCAGCCGCCACTGCAAGCGGCAATACGCGTTTTGCGCCCTTTTCTTTCAGCAGTACGCCGGCTTTTTCTATTCCTGCTTCGCTTCCGGCAATGACTGTCTGCACTTTTGTGTTATAGTTTACGGGAACGACATAATCTCCGCCGTCGGAGACTTCTTTGCATGCTGCCTCTATGACCGATGCTTCAAGACCGATCACCGCTGCCATTTTGCCGCCGTTTTTCTTTGCTGCTTTGTCCATGCAGGCAGCGCGGTGCTTTATGAGCATATATCCCGTTTCTGTATCGACAGCTTCCGACATTACGAGAGCTGCGTATTCGCCGAGAGAATGACCGGCGACAGCAGAAAAACCATTGCCTTCATTCAAGAATTTCTTTGCGCACATCAGCGACATGGTAAAGATCGCAGGCTGTGAAACGCTTGTCTGCGCAAGCTCTTCGGGAGTTCCCTCGAACATTGCTTTTTTTATATCGAAGCCGAGTATATCTCCGCCTGTACTGAATATATCCTCGTATGCCGCCGGATCGGCTTCATACATAGCCTTTCCCATTCCGCTGTACTGAGAGCCCTGCCCCGAAAACAATAATGCCGTTGACATAATTTCTGTCCTTTCTTTGTGCGGTGTTGCTATAATTTTTTGTTTGCCGCGACCTGTGTGAACATTTGTGACAAATATGAAAAAATTGTTTGTTGATTATTGACAAAAGCGGACGATACTGTTATAATATTAATATGTATGCGGAATTGTCCGCATCGGATCAACAGCATTTCACGCTCAATTTATTATATACTATTTTTCGGATAAAATCAATAGGGAATATCCAAAAATGCCCTATGTGGATCGGAGACTAAAATGCGGGGAATAAAAATTATCGGCACCGGAATGTATATGCCGGATACCGTTGCGAGCAACGACTGGTTCTCGACAATTCTCGATACTAACGATGAGTGGATATATTCAAGAACAGGCATAAGAGAACGCCGCATCTCAGAAACTGAGCCCAACTGGTCAATGTCCTCCAAGGCGGCGAAGGCAGCTGTTGAAAACAGCGGCATCGACCCCTCTGAGATAGATCTTGTGCTTGCGGCTACCTGCTCACCGGATTACTTCTACCCGGCAATGTCCTGTATAGTCCAGCAGCAGGTCGGCGCTGTGAATGCAGCGGCTTTCGATATAAATTCCGCCTGCACGGGCTTTATAAATGCGCTCGATACGGCATCGAGATTTTTGCAGGACGATGATTACAGAAATATACTGATAGTTGCCGGCGAGCGGCTCGCACCCCACTGTGACTATACCGACAGGACAGCGAGCATATTGTTCGGAGATGGTGCCGCTGCGGCTGTCGTCACAAAAAACAGCAAGCCTATGTATTCTTACCTCAGCGCAAAAGGAGACTATTTCAACGCGCTCTACTGCAAAGTCGATCAGAGCCGTGCGAACTGCCCGCTGCTGAAACCGGACTCATTGCCCGAGGGAATAATAAATACCGAGGCGAAGACCCATTTTATGCAGATGAACGGTAAGGCAGTCTATAAATTCGCAGTAGATGCAATGGAGACTGCTGTGAATAAAGTCCTCGCAAAAGCCGGACTCACAACTGCCGACATAGATCTTTACATACCGCATCAGGCAAATTCAAGAATAATAGAGAGTGCAGTCAAAAACTTAAAGCTCCCGCCGGAAAAAGTGTACGTCAATGTTGAAAAGCACGGAAACACTTCCAGCGCGTGCATTCCTACCTGCCTCGCCGAACTCGGCGATAAGATAAAGGAAGGCATGAGGATCTGCCTTGTCGGATTCGGCGCAGGTCTTACAAGCGGAGCTATCGTCTTCACACAGTAAGAAGGGTGTGGCATTGCCTGAAGATGACTGAAAGGAAAATACAGATGAATACAAGAATAACTGAACTTCTCGGAATAAAATACCCTATATTGCAGGGCGGAATGGCATGGGTGGCTGAAAGTACACTCGCTGCCGCTGTATCGAATGCCGGAGGTGCCGGTATCATCGCAGGCGGAGCCGCTCCGATAGATTATCTGCGTGAACAGATACGCAGAGCAAAAACGCTTACGGATAAGCCTTTCGGCGTAAATGTCATGCTGATGAGCCCGAATGCCGATGAACTTGCTCAGCTCGTTATCAATGAGAAGGTCGCGTTTGTAACGACCGGTGCCGGAAATCCCGGAAAATATATGGAAGGCTGGAAAGCCGCAGGGATAAAGGTCATACCAGTTGTTCCCTCAGTGGCTCTTGCCAGGAGAATGGAACGCTCCGGCGCTGATGCGGTCATAGCCGAAGGTACCGAGAGCGGCGGTCATATAGGTGAAAATACAACAATGTGCCTTGTTCCGCAGGTGGTCGATGCTGTAGAAATACCTGTCCTTGCAGCCGGAGGCATCGCGGACGGCAGAGGTGTCGCTGCATCGTTCATGCTCGGCGCTGAGGGCGTTCAGGTCGGAACAAGATTCCTCGCAAGTGAAGAATGTCAGATACACAAGAATTACAAGGATCTTGTCATCGGCGCAAAAGATACCGACAGCATCGTTACCGGAAGATTCACAGGTCACCCGTGCAGAAATGTGAAGTCTAAGCTTGCAAAGAAGCTCCAGACCTTTGAGAAGGACGGCGGCACCCCTGAAGAGTTCGAGAAGATCTCCGCCGGTTCTCTGCGTAAAGCCGTGGTTGACGGCGACCTCGAAGAAGGATCGTTTATGTGCGGAGCTATCGCAGGTATGGTGAATGAGATCAGACCTTGTAAGGATATAATAGAGGAAATGTTCGCGCAGGCGGAGAAGCTGCTGAAATGTTGACAGGGGGTTCACCCCCTGTGACTCCGACATGGGGCTGCCGCCTCCTGTGACTCCGACAAGGGGCTGCCGCCCCCTGTGACCCCGGCAAGGGGCTGCCGCCCCTTGGACCCTGCGTAAGCGTTACTTTTGGATAGGGGTTTCACCCCTATGACCCTGACAAGGGGCTGCGCACCCCTTGACCCGCGCAAGCGCAGCGGCGCTTGACCCGGATACGCTTCGCGCTGTATAGGTGAGTATATTGCATATTTAAAGTGAAAGGTGTTATTATTATGGCAACAGCGTTGATTACAGGTGCATCGCAGGGAATAGGCGAGTGCATAGCTAAAAGACTCGCTAAGGACGGTTTCGATATCGCAGTCAATTACTACCCCAGCGAGGCTAACATAGAAAAAGCCGGAAAGGTGGCTGAGGCTTGCCGCTCTTTCGGCGTAAAGGCTGAAATATTCGGAGCCGATGTCTCGGATTTCGGTCAGTGTGCTGAAATGGTCAAGGCAGTAAAGGAAAAATTCGGTACCATAGACGCGCTTGTGAACAACGCCGGAATCACTAAAGATACACTGCTCACACTTATGACCGAAGAACAGTACGATCAGGTAATTGCAGTAAATCAGAAGTCTGTCTTCAATATGATGAAGCCTGTGATTAAAATAATGATGAAGCAGAAGCACGGCTCTATCGTTAATATGGCATCTGTTGCCGGACTGTACGGAAATGCCGGACAGATAAATTATGCGGCTTCAAAGGCAGCTATTATCGGAATGACAAAATCTGCCGCCAAAGAAGTCGGCGCAAGAAATATCCGCGTAAACGCTGTGGCACCGGGTCTTATAAAGACCCCGATGACAGATGTGCTCACAGATGAACAGAAAAAGAACATATTCGACCGCATTGCCCTCAAGCGCTTCGGTGAGGTGGAAGAGATAGCGACCGTTGTCTCCTTCCTGCTCTCGGATAATGCGTCATATATAACAGGACAGACTATAGAGATAAGCGGCGGACTCGAAATGTGACAGCATTTCGGCAGAACAGGAGACAAGATGAGAAAAGTTGTTATCACCGGACTCGGAATACTCAGTCCTATCGGCAACACTATCGATGAATTTCAGGCTAATCTTAGAGCCGGAAAGCACGGACTTACACTCGAACCGTGGTTCCCGACACAATCCGATGAAAAAAATGTCGTTGCAAGAGTAAAGAATTTCGATCCTGCACCCTACATCGACAAAAAAGAAGCAAGACGTACCGACGCGGTCGCGCAGTATGCGGTCTATGCCTCGAAAAAGGCTCTTGAAGATGCGGGAACTGATTTTTCGGATCTCGACCCGTTCAGATGCGGTGTCATTATTGCAAGCGGTATCGGCGGGATACAGACTACAGAAGAACAGATACTCAACTATCATAATAAAGGAAACGGCAGAGTCTCGGTATTCACGATACCTATGATGATATCTAATATGGCTCCGGGACTGGTCGCTATAAAGACTAAATTCAAAGGTGTGAATTACTCGGTCGTTTCGGCTTGCGCTTCTTCAACACACGCGATAGGCGAGGCGTTCAGAATGATAAAGCACGGTTATCTGGACTGCGCCATAGCCGGCGGCTCGGAGGCGTGCAGCATAGGTTTCGCAATGGCAGGATTCAATAATATGCACGCTGTCACAAGAAGCACCGACCCGGACAGAGCGTCGATACCTTTTGATAAAGAGCGTTCGGGATTCGTTCTCGGAGACGGTGCGGGAATAGTCATTCTCGAAGAATATGAGCACGCGGTAAAGCGCGGCGCGAAGATATATGCAGAAGTAGCCGGATACGGCGCGACCTGCGACGCTTATCACGAAACAAGCCCCGATCCTTCGGGTGAAGCAGGCGCGAAGGCAATGTCCTTTGCGGTAGAAGAATCGGGAGTATCTCCCGAGACAATTAATTACTGCAACGCTCACGGCACATCTACGCAGATGAACGACAAGACCGAAACTGCCGCACTTAAAAAGGTATTCGGAGATCATGCGTACAAAATGGCGGTAAATTCAACAAAGTCCATGACCGGTCATCTCCTTGGCGCGGCAGGCGGACTTGAAGCAGTCGCGGTATCGCTTCAGATGAAAAACGGCTTTGTGCACCCGACGGTGGGGCTTAAAGTCGATGATGAAGAATGTGATCTCGATTACTGCAAGGGCGGTATGAGAGAAATGAAGATAACCGGCGCAATAAGCAATTCGCTCGGTTTCGGCGGACACAACGCAACGCTGTGCTTCCTGCCGGTTGAGTAAATAACCTCCGGAGGTTTGTCTGTATGCAAAACGATAACAATAAGCTCGTTGAAGCCGCAAAGGAATATATAAAGCTGATGAAGGACAGCGGGCTGGGATATTTCCGTATAAAAGACGATAAGTTTGAGATAGAGCTGGGTGAAAAGCACCCACATTATGTTCCGCTGCCTCCGGCTATGCAGGGGCAGTACCCGCAGCAGTGCGGTCCGCAGGGCGGAGAATCCGCAGAAGATAAGTGTGCCAAGAACGGAAACGAGATCACCTCGCCGATCGTGGGAACATTCTATGCCGCTCCCTCACCGGACAAACCGCCTTATGTCACTGTCGGCAAGCAGGTACATAAGGGAGATGTGCTTTTTATAATCGAGAGCATGAAGCTTATGAACGAAGTTACGAGCGAATTTGACGGTGTTGTTGCGGAAATAATGGTCGAGGACGGAATGACTGTCGAGTTCGGACAGCCGATAATGAGGATAGAATGATATGAAAATGGACATAGAACAGATAAAGGAAATAATCCCCCACCGCGATCCTTTTCTGCTGATAGACGAGATAGAAGAGATCGAACCCGGACAGAGGGCAGTCGCTCTGAAGCATATCAAGGCGGAGGATTTCTGGTTCAAGGGACATTTTCCGGATTATCCGGTAGTACCCGGGGTGCTGATACTTGAAATGCTTGCACAGACCGGGGCGGTATCAATGCTGATGCTGCCGGAGAACAAGGGAAAGATCGGATTTTTCGGCGGAGTGAAGGAAGCAAAATTCCGCAGGCAGGTAGTTCCGGGGGATACGATAAGACTTGAAGTTGAGATAATAAAGGTAAAAGGTCCTGTAGGCATAGGAAAGGGCATTGCCACAGTAAACGGCGAAAAAGCCTGTGCTGCGGAGATCTCTTTTGCCATAAAGTGAGATACTCAGCAGCTGCGTTATTGCTATGGGATCAGCAGTGACTTCGGAGTTTAAATGCGAAGCGAGTCGCTTTTGCATTCTTTCTGTTGCAGCTTCCTGCCGTATCGCGCCGAAAAGAAGCGGGTGCAGGGCAGAGTCCTGCTCTCAAACGAAGCGACTTCTCAATAATTTAAAGCGAAAGCGACCACAGACATGATAGACAAGATACTTATAGCAAACCGGGGCGAGATAGCGCTCCGCATAATAAGGGCGTGCCGTGAACTCGGGATAGAGACGGTGGCGGTATATTCGACTGCGGACAAGAATTCTCTGCACGCGCAGATAGCGGATCGTTCCGTCTGTATAGGCGGTGCGAGGAGCACAGACAGCTATCTGAACACACGAGCGATACTTGCGGCTTGTGAGATAACCGGAGCGCAGGCGATACACCCGGGTTTCGGATTTCTTTCCGAGAGCAGCAGGCTTGTGCGGCTGTGCAACAGATGTGCAATAAAATGGATCGGACCGAATGCCGACGCAATGGAAGCAATGGGAGACAAGGCAAATGCCAAAGCTACCATGATAAAGGCGGGAGTGCCTGTTGTTATGGGCTCTGACGGCATAGTTGAGGATATTGATGACGCAAAGAAAATTGCAGCTGATATCGGATATCCCGTGCTGATAAAGGCGAGTGCAGGCGGCGGCGGACGCGGCATAAGACGTGCCGACAATGAAGATGAGCTTGAAAGCGCGATGACTGCCGCAAAGCAGGAGGCGCTGCGTTTTTTCGGAAACGATGAGGTTTATATCGAAAAATTCATTGTAGATCCGAGACATATCGAGATACAGATACTTGCAGACGAGTATGGAAATGTTATTCATCTCGGCGAGCGTGACTGCTCGTGTCAGCGCCGTCATCAGAAAGTGCTGGAAGAATCCCCCAGCCCGATAATGACTCCTGAGCTGCGCGAGAAAATGGGCGAGGCTGCTGTAAAAGCAGCAAAGGCATGCGGTTATACAAATGCCGGAACCGTTGAATTTCTCGTTGATAAGGACAGAAATTTCTACTTTATGGAAATGAATGCCCGCATTCAGGTAGAACATCCGGTCACCGAAATGGCAGCGGACATCGACCTTGTGAAACAGCAGATACTTATAGCAAGCGGTCTTCCGCTGGAAATAAAACAGTCCGATGTCAGACTCAGCGGACACGTTATAGAGTGCCGTATCAATGCTGAGGATCCTAAGAACAACTTTCGTCCTTCGCCCGGCAGGATAGAGTCAATACACACACCGGGAGGATTCGGCGTGCGCATAGATACTGCCGCTTATCAGGGGTATGAGATACCACAGTATTACGATAATATGATCGCAAAGCTTATTGTCAAAGGAAAGGACAGAGAAGAGGCGATCACAAAAATGAGAGTCGCTCTCGGAGAAATGCTGATCGAGGGTGTGCAGACAAATATAGATTATCAGCTGAACCTTCTGCGTGATCCCGACTTTCAGAGCGGAAATTTCGACATAGGGTTTCTCGACAGGAAAGACTTTTCATAAGGGAACCTCAAAAAAGCCGTACAGCGCCACGGTCACAACAGCGGGTGCATTGCGGTCAAATAAAGGTGGATAAGACAATATGGCAATAGAAGATCTTTTCAAGATCGTAAAAGACAGATCCAAGGCAGACGCAAAGCTGAAGGATCAGAAACAGAAAAAACAGAACAACGGGGTCGAGATCCCGAAAGGCTTGCTGTTCAAATGTCCGAGATGCGGAACCGTCGTGTACCGCGACGAATTTGAGCGCAACAGATCTGTTTGCGCTTCGTGCAATTATCATTCAAGGATAAGATTCCGCGATCGTCTCGAAATGACGGCTGACAAGGATACTTTTGTCGAGCTTGATGCAGGACTCACCACTCTCAACCCCATAGATTTTCCCGGATATGAGACTAAAATTTCTGAGCTTCGGGACAAATGCGGTATAAACGAGGCTATTGTTACCGGAGTTTGTAAGATACACCGCTACAAGACCGTGATCGGCATTATGGACAGCAATTTCATGATGGCGAGCATGGGAAGTGTAGTCGGAGAAAAGATAACCCGTGCATTTGAGTATGCGACCGAAAATAAGCTGCCGGTGGTACTGTTCACAGCTTCGGGCGGCGCAAGAATGCAGGAGGGGATAATTTCTCTCATGCAGATGGCAAAGACGTCCGGAGCTATCGCACGCCACGGTGAGGCAGGTCAGCTTTATGTCACGGTAATGACGGATCCCACGACCGGAGGTGTAACCGCTTCTTTTGCAAGCCTTGGCGATATCATAATAGCCGAGCCCAAAGTGCTTATAGGATTTGCAGGAAGAAGAGTTATTCAGGACACGATAAAACAGCAGCTCCCCGATGATTTTCAGTCAGCAGAATTTATGCTTGAAAACGGATTTGTTGACATGATAGTTGAGCGCAAATATATGCGTCCTACTCTTTCAAAGATATTCAGGACTCACAACTACACCCGTGATGAGGAATACAGGGGAGGTGCGGCAAAGTGAGCGAGCTTACTGCAACAGAAAGACTGGCTGTTATAAGAGAAAAGGGCAGACCCACAGTCAGGGATTATATACCTGCTCTGTTCACGAATTTTCTTGAATGTCACGGTGACAGATGCTTCGGTGATGACCCTGCAATAATCGGAGGGGTCGGAATGTTCGGCGGCAGACCTGTCACGATAATCTCACAGGTAAAGGGCCGTAATCTTGAAGAAAACAAGCGGTCAAACTTTGCTATGCCGCTTCCTGAGGGCTACAGAAAGTCACTCAGGCTTGCAAAGCAGGCTGAGAAGTTTCACAGACCGATAATATGTTTTGTTGATACGCCCGGAGCTTTCGCCGGTGTAGATGCGGAGAAGCGCGGACAGGGCGAGGCTATTGCACGTAATCTGCTTGAATTCATGACGCTGAAAACTCCGATAATCTCTATCGTTCTCGGCGAGGGCGGAAGCGGCGGAGCACTGGCGCTCGCGGTCTGCGACGAGCTTGCTATGCTTGAGAATGCGCTTTACTCTGTCATTTCGCCGAGAGGATTTGCTTCTATCCTCTGGAAAGACGCTTCGAGAGAATCAGAAGCCGCTGAGCTTATGAAGATAACAGCCGAGGATCTTGTGAAATTCGGCGTGTGTGAAAGAATAATAGACGAGCCGGACGGCGGTGCGCAGAACGACCCTGCACTTACCGCGGAAAATATTTCAAACTATCTCGGTGAGGCAATAACCAGACTTTCGCTGCTCAGCACAGATGATCTTCTGAACAGAAGATATCAGAAATTCCGCAAAATAGGCGTTTTTGGCGAAGAGTTGGCTTGATGTTTTCGGCAATATGCTCAAAACTCGGTAAGCATTTTGTTGTAAATTGCTAATTTTATAAAAAATAAAAAAAGCTATTGATTTTTTTACGACTATCAATTATAATGATATCAGTTGAACAATATCAAATAAAAATGGAGGCAATATTATGATTTTTGACAAAGTAAAAAGCATTATCGTTGACCAGCTTGATGTTGACGAAGAAAAGGTAACTCTCAACGCTAATATTCAGGACGATCTCGGTGCGGATTCTCTCGATATAGTTGACCTTGTTATGAGCTTTGAGGACGAGTTTGATCTTGAAATACCGGACGATCAGGTCGAGAACATAAAAACAGTCGGTGATGTAGTCAAGTACATCGAAGAGAATACAGAAGACTGATAACATATCGGTTTGGAGATTGATGTGAAAATTACTGCTCTGTGAGATCACAGGGCAGTTTTTATGTATATTCAGGGCATTCCGGCTGCATAATATCACAAAGGAGTGATTATTTATGCAGCTTGACGGCTCAAAAACATTGGAAAATCTGAAAACAGCAGTTGCCGCAGAAGCACAGGCGCGTACAAAATATAACGTCTATGGTGAGATCGCACGCAAACAGGGGTACCGGCAGATAGCGGATATATTTGATATGACAGCGGATAATGAGCGTGCTCACGCAGAGGTATGGCTCTCTCTGCTGAGTGAGGGTATTCCTGCTGACACGCTAAGTGCGTTGGAGAACGCGGCAGGCGGTGAGCATCACGAATGGACAGAGATGTATGCCGGATTCGCTCAGACCGCAAGAGAAGAAGGTTTCGACAACATCGCGGCAATATTCGACATGGTAGGACAGATCGAGCAGGCGCACGAAAATCGTTTCCGCAGTCTGATAGACCAGATCAACAGCGGAAAGGTGTTTACCGAGGACGGAGAAACAGTCTGGATCTGCCGTAACTGCGGTCATGTCCACCATGGCACCTCTGCTCCGCAGGTCTGCCCCGTCTGCAAGAAACCGCAGGATTATTTCCAGCGGCTGTGAGATCATCGCTTGCGCTTGAGATTATTCAGATTGGGGCGCGTCTGTCGGTCATCCCCCTTATAAGAAAAAAGGCACAAGCTTAAAACCTTGTGCCATTTCTATTGGTTTTGCGGCGATTATAATAGGAGCCGCACACCATTCATTCAGGTGTCGTCTTTCAGGAGGGTTGGAGAGAAGGGGTTTGGGGGAGGGAGGAAGGGAAACTCATTTCTCCGTGAGAAATGGGGTTTCCT
>CAMOKN010000185.1 GCA_946617595.1 uncultured Clostridia bacterium | reverse complement strand
GCCGTGGTATTGCCGCCAAAAGCGCGCAGGACGCGCGCATACAAAGCGGCATAAAGTGGATAGCTCTTTTTCTCTCAAATTGGGTTTTTAGAGGTTCCCTCAAGTTTAAACGCGAAGCTGTCAGCCTTTCAGGAAGGTGGAAGAGGGGAGGGATTTGTGGGAGGGGAGAGGGAGGGAACCTCATTTCCACTTTGGAAATGGGGTTCCATTCCTCTCCTCTCCCCGATCTCAAGCGCAGCGGCCGGATCTCACAATTCTTCAACCAGCTCGGAGATCGGCCTGATCTGGGAATGGCGCTCAGAGGGAGTGCAGCCGGGGGCGATGCCGCTGACAGGCAGGAGCCCGACCATGCTGTATTTTTTGGTTTCCGGATACAGCTCTCCGAGGGCGTTTACATCGAAATGACCTATCCATGTTGAACCGTAGCCGAGTTCGTGTATTTCAAGCATCATGTGGGTTATCACGATAGCAGCATCAACGTCCGCAAAATTCTTTCCGTCGAAAGGGCGAACCCACGCAGCTTCGGGATCACCGCCAACCGCGAGTATCACCTTTGCGGGTTCGATGAATGACATCTTTGTGCAGGAAAGAAGCTTTCTGCGTGCTTCCTCGCTCCTGAACACCCATATTTTGATGCCCTGACTGTTTTTCCCGGTGGGTGCGTATATGCCGGCTTCAATTATCTTTTTCAGGTCTTCTTCAGGTATCTCACGTCCGTCAAACTGACGTACCGAGTATCTGTCATGTACGAGCTGTAAAAATTCTTTCATTCATGTTCCTCCGATCATTACTTGAAGTATTCAACGCCGCTTTTGAACAGAGGCTGATCCTTTATGCCGTCAACGTTTGTGCAGCAGTCAGCGGAAATTCTTTCGCTGTGTCCCATTTTGCCGAGAACACGTCCGTCCGGCGATATTATTCCCTCGATCGCGTACATCGAGCTGTTGGGATTATAGCGCAGTTCCATTGTCGGGTTTCCGTCAAGATCCACATACTGAGTAGCGACCTGTCCGTTTGCAATAAGCTTTTTGATGACGTCATCGCTTGCAACAAATCTGCCTTCACCATGTGAGATCGGGATAGTGTGTATGTCGCCGACTTTGCAGTTCATCAGCCACGGGCTCTTGTCTGTGCATATACGTGTGCGGACAAGCTGTGACTGGTGGCGCCCGATCTTGTTGAATGTAAGCGTTGGACTCTCGGCCGTAAGCGGAACTATCTCGCCGAACGGAACAAGTCCCAGCTTTATGAGTGACTGGAATCCGTTGCAGATACCGAGCATCAGACCGTCGCGTCTGTGCAGCATATCCTCTACAGCTTCCTTCACCTTCGGATTGCGGAAGAATGCGTTTATGAACTTTCCGGAGCCTTCCGGTTCGTCACCGCCGCTGAATCCGCCAGGAACAGCGATTATCTGGCTCTGCGC
Organism: uncultured Clostridia bacterium; assembly: GCA_946617595.1. Taxonomy (GTDB): domain Bacteria; phylum Bacillota; class Clostridia; order Oscillospirales; family Ruminococcaceae; genus Ruminiclostridium_E. The sequence continues at coordinate 6,103 of CAMOKN010000185.1, read as the reverse complement.
AATAAGTTTCGCAAATGCTTCTACCGATTCTTCCACCGCAGCGGCATCGAGGTTCTTTATCACGAATATCTCAGGTTCGCCGCCCTCACGTCTGAACGCTTCAGCCATATCATATTCGCCGTTGGTGCCGGGGAATGCCGGTATCAGAACACGCGGTTTTGCGGTCCTGTTTGCCGGAGCGCATACAAACTTTGTTTCAGTTACAGAGCTTATAGCTTCCGGCGCGTCGTAATGCTTAACACTGTCTCTGAATATAGGTTCGAGCACAGCGTCCCATTTCTTTTCAAGTGCGGCAATATCAAGTTTTGTATTTCCGCAGATGATCGAATATTCTTCCGTTGTCTCTCCTATAAGTTCAAAGCCGTCTCCCAGATCGTCTCCGGATTCGAGGATAAATCCGCCGTAGTGCAGATCAAACAGCTTAGCGTCATCTGTAATGTCAAGCTTTGCGCCAATGCGGTTTCCGAGTGACATCTTGAATATTCCCTCAGCGATACCGCCGTGTGCGAGCGACCATACAGCTACTGCCTTTCCGTCGGCTATTGCTGCTTCGACCTTTTTGAATACCTTCTTCACGCTGTCGAATATGGGCAGTCCGTTTTCATCATAATCCGGAGCGATATAGAATAGCTTATCAAAGGGCAGCTTGAATTCAGCGCTTATGATCTTGTCGGCTTTTCCTGTTCCCACAGCAAATGATACAAGAGTAGGCGGAACATCTATATGCTCGAAAGTACCGCTCATTGAGTCCTTTCCGCCGATAGCACCGATGCCGAGTTCCTTCTGTGCCTTGTATGCACCCAACAGAGCAGAGAAAGGCTGTCCCCAGCGTTTCGGATCTCCCTGCGTCCTCTCGAAATATTCCTGGAATGTGAGCCAGCATTTTTCGCTCTTTCCGCCTGCCGCAACGAGTTTTGCAACGCTCTCGACTACCGCCAGCATTGCGCCGTGATACGGAGATTGTACCGCGACTGCCGGGTCATAGCCCCATGACATTATCGAAGCAGTCTTTGTTTCGGCACCGAGGACCGGTATTTTTGCAGCCATAGCCTGAACAGGCGTCTGCTGGGTCTTTCCGGAGAAAGGCATCAGCACGGTAGCTGCGCCGACAGTAGAGTCGAATCTCTGCACCAGCGCTCTCTGTGAGCAGATGTTCAGATCGGTTATAAGCTTTTCCCAGTCTTCGGCTGTATTTCTGAATCCGGTACTGTATGATACCTTCTTGTTGTCAACGGATATATCCGTGTGCTTTTCGGCACCGTTTGAATTGAGGAACTCACGCGAGATGCTGCATATCGTCCTGCCGTTCCAGTTCATGACAAGTCTGGGCTCTGCCTCAACAACGGCAACAGGAGTTGCTTCAAGGTTCTCTTCTCCGGCAAGCTTTATGAATTTATCAACATCGTTCTTGTCAACAACGACAGCCATTCTTTCCTGCGATTCGGATATTGCAAGCTCTGTGCCGTCAAGTCCGGCATATTTTTTGGGGACAGCGTTAAGGTCGATAGTCAGACCGTCCGCAAGTTCTCCGATAGCTACCGAAACACCGCCTGCACCGAAATCATTGCAGCGCTTTATAAGTATTGTAGCTTCACGGTTTCTGAACAGTCTCTGGAGCTTTCTTTCGATAGGTGCGTTACCCTTCTGGACTTCTGCGCCGCATGTCTCAAGTGACTGCACGCTGTGGGATTTCGATGAGCCTGTTGCACCGCCGCAGCCGTCACGTCCTGTTCTTCCGCCAAGCAGGATAATGATATCTCCGGGAGCCGGACGCTCTCTGCGTACATGATCGGCAGGAGCAGCCGCGATGACCGCACCGATCTCCATTCTCTTTGCCATATAGCCGGGGTGATAAATCTCTGCAACGTGTCCTGTCGCAAGACCGATCTGGTTTCCGTATGAAGAATATCCGGCAGCAGCGGTAGTTGTTATCTTGCGGGGCGGGAGCTTTCCCTTAATTGTCTGATCTACCGGCAGCAGCGGATCCGAAGCGCCGGTAACTCTCATTGCCTGATAAACATAAGAACGTCCGGACAGCGGATCTCTTATTGCTCCTCCGAGACAGGTAGCTGCACCGCCGAAAGGTTCGATCTCGGTGGGGTGGTTGTGAGTCTCGTTCTTGAACATGAGCAGCCAGTCTTCGTCCTTGCCGTCAGCATCGACTTTTATGCGCACCGAGCAGGCATTTATCTCTTCGCTCTCGTCGAGATCTTTAAGGATACCGTCAGCTTTGAGCTTCTTTGCGGCGAGTGTGGCGATATCCATAAGGCAGATCGGCTTTTCTTCTCTGCCGAGCTCCCTGCGGTCAAGCTTGTACTCAGCGTAGGTGTCCGCAATGTAAGGTGCTTTTATATCCGCATTGTCTATTATTGTTCCGAATGTGGTATGGCGGCAGTGATCCGACCAGTAGGTATCTATCATTCTGATCTCTGTGATAGTGGGATCGCGCTTTTCTGTCCTGAAATAGTCCTGACAGAATTTTATATCATCGTTGTCCATTGCGAGCCCGTATTTCTTTACGAAATCCGCAAGTCCGTCCTTATCGAGCTGTAAGAAGCCGTCAAGCACCGCCACCTCTGTAGGGATATCATATTCGACTTTAAGGGTCTTGTATTCCTCATAGCCGCACTCTCTCGATTCCACAGCATTTATCAGGTAATGTTTTATGCGTGCGAACTCGTCGTCCAAGATGCTGCCTTTGAGGAGATAGATCTTTGCGTATTTTACGAGCGGTCTTTCGCCCTTGCAGAGCATCTGTATGCACTGAGCTGCACTGTCAGCTCTCTGGTCGAACTGCCCGGGGAGAAATTCTACCGCGAACATTCTCTCGTCTGCGGCAGGGGAGGGGAGTCCCTCCAGCACATCATCAACAGGAGGCTCTGAGAATACCACAGGTATCGAGCGCTCAAGATCCTCCTCAGAGATATCCTCAACGTCATAACGGTTGATAATTCTTGCACCGGTCAGACCTTCGATCCTCAGAGATGTTTTAAGATCTGCAAGAAGCTGATCTCCTTCTACCGCATAGCGGGGCTTTTTTTCGACATATATTCGGTAAACTGCCATTTGATGTACCTTCCTTTCGGTTTTATCCGATATTATTATATCATTTTTAGACCCAACAGTCAAGCCGCAGCCGGCATATTGCATGAAAGCCGGAGATATCCTGCTGCCGCACCTGCTTTTTTACTGTTGACCGTAAATAAGATCATGGTATCCGTCCGCGATGAAGCCTTCCGGGATATTTTCTCTGAAAAGCTGTATCATAAGATCGTATGTCGCACCCGGGATAGCGTGTGATGCAGCAAGCTCACGGCTGTACTTGTCTAGCGGATAAGGGGCGATATCGCTGTATGATCTCGAAAAGTAGCATACCAGAGGTACAGCGTTGGCGTCGGACAATGATATCTTACCTGTACGGTTATCTTTTGTGACCGTTATCCTGCCGAGTATCTCAGCCATTGAGAGAGGGTTGTCCATAGCGGAAATGAAATTTCCGAGGCAGTAGAACACGAATGCCTCTCTTCCGTCGGCAGCGTCGATATACTGCATGGTCTGTATGGTGTGGGGCTGTGTGCCGACTATGATGTCAGCGCCCCAGTCGGCAAGCTTCTTTGAGAACGTGCGCTGTTCGTCTGTAACGATGTTGGAGACTTCTATGCCGAAATGCACGCTGACGATAACGCAGTCTGCGATCTCCGCTGCTTTTTTCACCTGCTGCTCGATCAGGTCTTCCTGTGACATATATACGACGACACATTCTGAATCTGACGGGAGCGAACGTCCGTTTGTATGTTCGGTATATCCGAGAAAAGCAAACTTTATCCCGTTCACTTCAAGTGTGCGTATATGATTCATGTCATCTTCGTTCAGGTACGCGCCGTAAACCGGATTGTACGGATAGGTACTGCGCCAGAAGTTCAGGGTCGAGATAAGACCTTTTTCGCCTTTGTCGAGGACATGATTGTTTGATATCGAGAATGCGTCAAAGCCCAGATCAATCATATCCCTTGCCATTTCGGTGGGAGTGCAGAATGAGGGGTATGTGTCCGGCTCATAGTCGTCTGAAATTATAGTTTCCTGATTAAGTATAGCAAGGTCTGCGTCACTTATGAGAGTTCCCAGATTCTTGTATGCCGGAGAAAAATCATACCCGTTACCGCCTGCTGCAATGTTTGCGTTTCGGTAAATGGGGGTATGTATGAGATTGTCGCCTGCGCATAATATCGTTGCAGAATATTCAGGCGGCAGTTCAGGCTCAGGGTCATCTTCGAGAACGATATGGAAGAGCTCTTCTTCAGCAGATTTATTTATGATGTGATCATCTGTGAGAGGCGGTGCCGTTTCTGTCGTATTTTCAGTCGCTGCTGTCTTTTCGATAGGTGTACAGCCACAAACGGTACAAATGACGAGTGACAGTACGGTCAAGCCGGAAAAGATCTTTTTCATTTTATATTTACTTCCTTTTAACTGTTGTAAGATCACGTTTATCAGAAAAATGCTTCATACGCTGCGGTCACTACATCGTCTATCGTATTATATACACCGTTTTTGCTGTTTGTTGTCAGATTGCTGCGGTTTGTGAGTACGGCGACACCGGTATGATCGCTGCGGTCGTAATACAGTCCGCAGATAGCTCCGAGAGCGTTTCCGGGGTGACCGTATATCGTTCGTCCCTCTATCAGATTTCCGTCGTATATACGGACGTTCAGCCCCATTCCGAAATTATCGGTCTGAAAATATTTTGTGTGCATACGTGAGATGCTTTCCTGAGAGAGAAGACGATAGCCGTCAACAGTCCCGTCCCCTGCGAGGGCAGTTCCGAGCTTTGCAAGATCGTTTGCGGAAATAAGCAGTTCGCACTGTGCTATGAGATAAGAATTTCCGATGCCGAATGAATCATAGTATGTTCTCTTGCGTCCCCATGTCGGAACATTGAACACTTCTCCGTCGTGGTCGTATATCGTGGCACAGCTTTCTTTGTCCTCTATGTAATCTATCAGATAACCCGCGTCCATTCCGAGCGGAGTGAACATTACCATATCCGCGTATTCGTGGAAATACTTTCCGGTGATGCACTCGACTATAGCTCCCATTGTTCCGGCTCCGAAATTCGAGTAATTGTAGGCGCTTCCTGCCTTTATACCGGAGTGCGCAGTCTCAAGGATATAATTCGTAGAAAATTTCTGTGAGAGGCACAGCACCTCATAATTGTATGTATCAACGATCCCGGCGGTGTGGCTGAGAAGGTGCTGGAGCTTCACTTCGCCGCTCTGATCTGTCTTGTAATTCAGTCCGGTCTGCTCCGAAAGATCTCCGTCAAAATCCAGCTTCCCTCTGTCAACGAGCATCATCACCGGTATTGTGGATATGAGCTTAGATACGCTTGCCGCGCGGAATTTTGTGTTATTTGTTACCGGGGCATCAGTCGAAATATCTGCATATCCGAGTGCATCGGTAAATATGACACTGCCGTCCCTGAAAAGCGCAACGCCCATTCCGTAAACCCCATTTTTCTTCCGTATCGCTTCAAGTTCATCATGGAATGCGGCAAGGTCGGGATTCTTAGGTTCCGGTTTTTCTGATGCAGTATCGGATACAGTTTCATCTTCTGTGATGGAAGCAGTATCACTCTCCGCCGGATCTGCGGCGTTTTCGGAAGCGACAGTCCCGTTTACCGGTACAGCCGGCTTGTCTATATCATTGCAGCCGGAAAAAGCGGCAACTGCTGCGGATATCAATACGGCATACAGTACGTTTTTCTTTTTCATTTTACATTCCTTCCGGAAAGAGGATCCGATAAATAATGTGTTCTCAACAAATAACCTTCAGCTTTACAGCGGGCACTTCTCCTGATGTCAGGTTTTGTTCGTCAGAAGGACGAAATGAGCTTGACATCAAGGAATGTGTCCGTTGTGTAAATGCACCGCAGGCGCATTTACACAACATCTGAAAATCTGTTTTGCAGATTTTCAGCCAATAACTGCCAAAAGGCAGATATTGAGGACACATTTATTATACCCTTGACGTGCGGTGTTAGCGTATGCTAACTATTATACTACATATTCCAGCGTTTGTCAATGTTTTTGTGTATATTTCCCTT
>CAMOKN010000184.1 GCA_946617595.1 uncultured Clostridia bacterium | reverse complement strand
CGTGAATTGCGCCGTCAGACTTTTCGTCAGATTGTACAGAAATGACGCAGGCTTGCTGGCGCAAGTCAAGGAATTTCTGTGCAAGATGACGGAAAAGATGCAAGCAAGTCACGTGCAAAGGCGTTAGCCGTGCTTTGTGTGGTATTGCCTTAAAAGTCACATCAGACCGATTTCAGATGTAACACAAAATCCATAGATATATTATACTATATTTTTTTCGATTTGTAAAGAAAAAACACTTGACTTTTCAGCTTTTGAGTAGTAAACTATAATATGGTAATATAATCAACCGCAAAAGTATTACGCCGAAAGGAATAAAATCATGAAAAAACGTCAGATAAACTACGAAAACCGTGAATTTCTGTATGAAGCAATACTCCAGCTCAAAAACGTTGAGGAATGCGCCGCTTTCTTCGAGGATCTCTGCACAGTCCAGGAGCTCGCTTCGATCTCGCAGAGACTCGTTGTTGCAAAATACCTAACCGAAGATAAAGTGTATGCGGATATCGTCGATATTACAAGCGCCAGCACCGCAACCATCAGCCGCGTGAACCGTACTCTCCAGACCGGAAACGACGGTTACAGCGTAGTGTTCGAGCGCCTTAAAAACGCAGGAAAAATGTAATGGGATACAGTGAATTTGCTCGATATTACGATATACTTACGCAAAACATAGATTATGCCCTTCTTGCCGCATATTACGACAGACTGAACCTTCGTTTCGGCGGCAGGCGGGGCATTCTGCTTGACCTCGCCTGCGGTACCGGCAGCTTGTCCGTGCGTTTTGCTGAAATGGGATATGATGTGGTCGGAACAGATTCTTCACCTGAAATGCTCGATATCGCCTTTTCAAAGCCGCATGACGGTGTGCAGTATCTCTGTCAGGATATGACGGAGCTCGATATGTTCGGAACGATAGATACTGCGATCTGCGCCCTCGACAGCATAAATCACCTCGAAAGTCTCGATGACGTAAGAGCGGTTTTCGAGAAGGTGGCATTGTTTTCAGACAATAACGCAGTATTCATCTTTGATGTGAATACGGTGTACAAGCACGAACATATACTCGCCGACAACACCTACGTCTATGAGACCGATGAAGTTTTCTGCGTATGGGAAAATGAATACCTCGGAAACGGAGCTACCGACATACAGCTCGACTTTTTCGGACGCGACGGTGAGATCTACCGGCGCAGCTCTGACTTCTTCACCGAAACAGGCTTTGAAAGAAGAGATATAGAGCGTCTGCTCAAAGATGCGGGATTCGAGATCTGCGCTGTCTATGAATACCCGACCGAGAACGAACCGACCGATAAAAGCGAAAAGCTTACTTTTGTCGCAAAGATAGTAAATTCCAAAAACTCTGAGGCATAAGAGCACAGACTTACAGGTCTGGATGCGAAGCGCGCAAAGTTTTTAGGAAAGGGTTTCCCCCAGTCTCAAACAAAGCGACCGGTTCTCAAACGCAAAGAAAAAAAGGAGAAAGAAATTTGGGAAAAATAGTAAGAGCACTGTCCGCAGACGGGAGCGTCCTTTGCTCCGCGATCGACTCATCGGATATTGCAAATGAGATATTCAGGCTGCACAAGACTACTCCGGTGGCTACCGCAGCCCTCGGAAGACTTGCGACTGCCGGATCTATAATGGGCGCAATGCTGAAAGCCGAGGACGACCGGCTCACTCTCCGGGTGAACGGAAACGGTCCTGCCGGCAATATTGTAGTTGCCGCGGATTATATGGGAAACGTCAAATGCTATGCGGACAACGTGAATGTCGATCTTCCGCTCAAGCCGAACGGAAAGCTCGATGTTTCGGGGTATGTGGGAACTGACGGATTCCTCGGCGTGATAAAAGACCTCGGGCTCAAAGAGCCGTATGCAACACAGGTACCGATAGTTTCCGGCGAGATAGCCGAGGACATAACAAGCTATTACGCGATCAGCGAACAGATACCCACAGTATGCGCACTGGGAGTTCTTGTTGACAGAGACTGGACGGTAAAACACGCAGGCGGATATCTGATACAGCTTGTCCCGCCGATCAACGAAAAAGCCATAGATTTTATAGAGAACAACATAAAAAGTATGCAGAGCATCACAGAGATGCTGTCACAGGGTAAGGCCCCCGAGCAGATAGCCCTTATGGGACTCGAAGGACTTGACGGCGAAGTGCTCGATTCATGGGAATGTCAGTATTACTGCAATTGCAGCCGTGAACGCACCGAACAGATACTTCTGAGTCTCGGACACGACGAACTGAAAAGACTTGCCGAAGAACAGGACGAGACGGAGGTATGCTGCCACTTCTGTGATAAAAAATACAGCTTTACGTCTGCCGAACTGAAAAAACTGCTTGAAGAGGGCGAACGAGGATAAGGAGGAGCAATTTTGAACGCAAAGATACAGTCTGTAGTCACAGAAAAGTCCGAAATGAGATATTTCAGGTTCGGCAGCGGCAGCAGGAACATGGTGATCCTGCCGGGGCTGAGCCTTATAAGTGTGATGACATCAGCCGAGTCGATCATCAGCTCATACGATATGTTTTCAGAAAAATACACCGTGTATGTGTTTGACAGGATAACAAATATGCCGGACGTATATACTGTGCCCGACATGGCACATGATACCGAAGCCGCGCTCGATGCGCTCGGACTGTCGGAGATATACCTGTTCGGTACCTCTCAGGGCGGAATGATCTCACAGATCATAGCAGCCGAAAGACCCGACCTTGTAAGCAGAATGGTGATAGGTTCAACAACATCAAAGATCACGGAAAGCGCTGATATTCGTCTCAGAAAATGGGTTGAGCTCGCGGAAAGCGGAAATATCGAAGAGCTTGTCATGTCCTTCTGTGATATGATCTATTCCGATGATTTCCTGAAAAAATACCGTTCGGGACTGAAAGCTCTTGCAAAAGTTGCGACCGACGAGGACGTGCGGAGATTCACCATACAGACAAAAGGAACAAAAGATCTCGATATAACCGGAATGCTTGACAGAATAAAATGTCCTACTCTCGTTATAGGCGCCGAGCATGACAGGATATTCGGTGCCGAGCCGTCCCGCGCGATAGCTCAGAAGCTCGGCTGTGAGCTTTATATCTATGACGAATACGGTCATGCGGTATATGATGAGGCTCCGGACTACAAGAAACGCATATTTGAATTTTATGAGGAATGATGATATATGCTGAAGTCGGATTTCTACTATGATCTGCCGCAGGAGCTGATAGCACAGACTCCCCTTGAGCCGCGCGACAGTTCAAGACTTATGAAGATCGACCGCGAAAGCGGTGCTGTAAAGCACGATCATTTCTATAATATCGCGGAATATCTCCGTGAGGGCGATCTTCTGGTAATGAACGATTCAAAGGTCTTTCCGGCACGCATTATGGGCGTAAAGGAAGAAACCGGAGTTGTGTGCGAATTTCTTCTGCTCGAACAGCGGGAAAACGATACGTGGGAAGCTATAGTGCGACCGGGCAGGCGGCTGAAAAAGGGTGCAAGAGTAAAATTCTCTGACGAGCTGACCGGCGAAGTGCTCGATGTTCTGGACGACGGAAACAGGATAGTCCGTTTTGAATTTGAAGGAATATTTTTCGATATCCTCGACCGTATAGGACAGATGCCGCTTCCGCCGTATATTACCGAAAAGCTCAAAAACAAGGACAGATACAATACGATATACTGCCGTGAAACAGGCTCTGCCGCCGCTCCGACAGCCGGACTGCATTTCACCGAAAGAGTATTCGGCGCAATAAAAGCAAAAGGTGCGGATACTGCATTCGTGACCCTTCATGTAGGTCTTGGCACCTTCCGACCTGTCAAGGAGGACAATATACTCGACCACAAGATGCACACCGAGCATTTCACGATACCGGAAGAAACCGCCCGTAAGATCTCAGAGCATAAAAAGAACGGCGGACGCATAATATCGGTAGGAACAACAAGCTGCCGCACTCTCGAAGCCTGTGCGCAGAAGTATGGGGAAGTCCGCGCCTGTTCAGAAAGCACGGGGATATTTATTTATCCGGGCTATGAGTTCAGGGTGATCGACGGACTGATAACGAATTTTCACCTTCCCGAAAGTACGCTCATAATGCTGGTAAGCGCATTTCTCGGCAGAGAAAAGACGCTTTCAGCTTATCGCACCGCGATAGACGAGAAATACAGATTCTTCTCTTTCGGTGACAGTATGTTCATTTCATAAAAGGGAAAAACGAATGTTATATATAATGAGACACGGAAAGACCGACTGGAACGCGAAGCGGAAAATACAGGGGCATACTGATGTTCCGCTGAACGACGAAGGAAGAAGAATGGCTGAGAATGCCGCTGCGGAATACAGGGACACGCACTTCGATATCTGTTTCTGTTCGCCGCTTATACGCGCAAAAGAAACCGCGGAGATATTCCTCAAAGGCAGAAATATCCCTATAATCACCGATGACAGGCTCATGGAAATGAGCTTCGGTGAATTTGAAGGGCTGGAGAACAGCTTTGATATCCCGGACTGCCCGATAAACGTACTGTTTCGGGAACCAGAAAAGTATAAGGATCCGCCCGGCGGAGCGGAAAGTCTGGAAGAGCTGTTTGCAAGGACAGGAGCCTTTCTTGACGAGAAAGTCACCCCGCTTCTTGACGCCGGCAAAGATGTGCTGATAGTCGGGCACGTGGCAATGAATTGCAGTATAATATGCCGTATAAATAATATCCCGCTGAAGGATTTCTGGAGCGCGGGTATCGAGAACTGCAAACTTATAAAACTGAAGTAAAGGAGAAAAATATGCTTGAATACAGATATGACACACAATTGCTGATAGACGGCGAAAATCTTGACGAAGACGAGATAGACGCATACTTCAAAGCCAATTTCAGAGGGGACAGTCTCCTTGCGGTCGGTGACGAGGATATGATAAAGATACACTATCACACGAACGAACCGTGGAAAGTCCTTGAATACTGCTCAACGCTTGGCGAGATATATGATATTGTTGTGGAAGATATGGACAGACAGTCGAGAGGTCTGAAGGGATAACATGAGCAAAAATGCGGAATTTAAAATATTAAAGACCCAGGGTCGGGCACGGCGCGGTACTTTTACCACTACACACGGAGTAATAGAATCTCCGTTCTTCATGAATGTCGGGACCGCCGCTGCAATAAAAGGCGGAGTGTCGTCTGTTGATCTGAGAGGACTCAAAACTCAGGTCGAACTTTGCAATACCTACCACCTGCATATCCGCCCGGGTGATGACGTAATATATAAAATGGGCGGACTTCATAAGTTCATGAATTGGGACAAGCCTATCCTGACTGACAGCGGCGGATTTCAGGTATTTTCGCTTGCACAGCTGAGAAAGATAAAAGAAGAGGGCGTTTATTTCAGCTCACACGTTGACGGCAGGAAAATATTCATGGGACCCGAAGAAAGTATGCGTATCCAGTCGCATCTTGCGTCAACCATAGCGATGGCATTCGATGAATGTGTCGAAAATCCCGCCGAATACAGCTACGCAGCAGATTCGACCGAAAGAACGACACGCTGGCTCATACGCTGCAAGCAGGAAATGGAGCGCCTTAATTCCCTGCCCGGGACGATAAACAATAAACAGCTTCTTTTCGCGATAAATCAGGGTGCAACTTACGACGATCTGCGTATAAAACACATGAAGGACATCTCTGCACTCGATCTCGACGGTTACGCAATAGGCGGGCTCGCTGTCGGAGAACCTACCGAGGTCATGTACCACATACTCGACGAAGTGGTCCCCTATGCACCTTATGAAAAGCCGCGGTATCTTATGGGTGTGGGAACTCCGTCAAACATCATAGAAGCCGTTTACCGCGGAATAGATATGTTCGACTGTGTAATGCCAAGCAGAAACGCACGCCACGCAACTATATTCACGTGGAAAGGCATTGCCCACGCAAAGAATGAGTGCTATATCACCGATGACAAGCCGCTGGACGAAGAATGTGACTGCCCCACATGCCGTAACTTCTCAAGAGGTTATATCAGACATCTGTTCAAATCAGGAGAACAGCTCGCCGGAAGACTTGCGGTAACTCATAATCTGTATTTCTACAACACGCTTATGGAAAAGATACGTGATGCTATCGACAACAATGAATTTGACGCATTCAGAGAGCATTATTCGCCGCTTCTCGCAAGGCTCGTCGATAAGGGTTGAGTGTCCGCACAAAACCGTGCGGCAATGACCGGATATGACCTGTCGGCTTCTCCACGGGAGGTCGCATGCTCTATGTAAACGTTTTCCGACGGGATAAACGCGATTTTTTGTTGTCATATATGACAAATTTTGCTGTTGAATTACAGCATATTTCATATTTTTTCACAAAAGCTATTGCACTATTTGGTAAAATATGCTATAATGCTATTACAATAATAATAGGTATATTAGTGAAAGTTGCTTATAGATCGTGAAAGCTTCTCATTATGGTACCGAATTGAAAGGAGTAGTTTGCTATGGGATTTGAATTACCTGAGGAATATAAGCTTCCTCTGCACCTTTTTCATGAGGGAAATATAACGAGAGGTTATGATTTCTTCGGTTCACATTTCACAAAACAGAACGGGAAAAAAGGCGTCGTTTTCCGCGTCTGGGCACCGAATGCCGCAAGCGTGAGCGTTGTCGGCGATTTCAACAAGTGGGATCGCTTCGCAAATCAGATGACGAAAATAAGCGACGGAGGTATCTGGGAGATCTTCATACCCGGGCTCAAGCAGTACGATACGTATAAGTACAGCATCGAGAGCAGCTATGGTCAGGTACGCCTGAAAGCGGATCCATACGGCTTCCACATGGAAACAAGACCGAATACCGCAACAAAGATATACGATCTCGACGGATATAAGTGGAATGACTCAAAGTGGCTGGAAGAACGCAACAGCAAGGACGTTTATTCCTCACCTATGAATATCTACGAAGTTCACCTGAACTCGTGGCAGCACAAGAAATATGAGGACGAGCTGTTCAACTATATGGAATGTGCAAAAGAGCTTGTCCCGTATGTCAAGAGCCTCGGATATACCCACATAGAGATGATGCCGGTGGCTGAATTTCCGTTCGACGGCTCATGGGGATATCAGGGAATAGGCTACTTCGCCCCCACTTCGCGCTTCGGAACGCCTCACGATTTCATGCAGTTCATCGACTACTGCCACCAGAACGGCATAGGCGTGATACTCGACTGGGTGCCCGCACACTTCCCCAAGGACGCGGCAGGTCTGTATGAGTTCGACGGCAGCTGCTGCTACGAATATTCAGATCCGCTCAAAATGGAACACAGAAATTGGGGAACAAGAGTTTTCGACTGGGGAAAGCCGGAGGTACAGAGTTTCCTTATATCGAACGCTACCTACTGGTTCGATAAATACCATATAGACGGACTCCGTGTTGACGCAGTCGCTTCGATGCTGTATCTCGACTACGACAGAAGAGAATGGCGTCCGAACTGCTACGGTGGAAACGAGAACCTCGAAGCCGTTGCATTCTTCAAAAAGCTCAATTCATCGCTGTTCGGAACATTCCCGAATATACTGATGATCGCGGAGGAATCCACAGCATGGCCTATGGTAACAAAGCCTGCGGACGTCGGAGGACTCGGTTTCAACTTCAAGTGGAACATGGGCTGGATGAACGATATGCTCTCATATATGTCCATGAACCCCGAGTGGAGACACGATCACCACAATCTCGTCACATTCTCGTTCTACTATGCTTTCTCGGAGAACTATATACTCCCGATATCGCATGATGAGGTAGTACACGGAAAATGCTCGATGATCGACAAGATGAGCGGTCCGCGTGATCTGAGATTCGCTTCATTCAGAACGTTCCTCGGATATATGATGGCTCATCCGGGCAAGAAGCTCATGTTCATGGGTCAGGAGTTCGCACAGTTCAAGGAGTGGAACTACAAGACCGGTCTTGACTGGGACGTTCTCGAGTTTGAAGAGCACAAAAATCTGTGGGAATATGAAAAGTCGCTGAACAAGTTCTATCTTGACAACAGTGAACTGTGGGAAGTGGATAACGACTGGACAGGCTTCAAGTGGATCGTCAGTGACGACAACGAAAACAGCGTTATAGTATTCCGCCGCTTCAACAAGGCAGGAGACGAGCTTATATGCGTATTCAACTTCCAGCCGAAATATCACGAGTGCTACAGCTTCGGAGTCCCGTTCTACGGCGACTATCAGGAGGTATTCTCTTCGGAGGATATCGGAGCGCCGACTCATAACGGCACAGTAAGCTCACGCAGAGAGGATATGCACGGAGAGAAGTTCGCAATATCCATAAAGATAGCTCCTATGTCCGCAATGTTCTTCCGCTGTGTTAAGAAGAAGGATTATGAAGCCGAGCTTGCGGTCATAAAGGCTAAGGAAGAAAAAGAAGCAAAGAAACGCGCTGCGGCAGAAAAGCGCAACGAAAAGAAGCGCCTTGCGGAAGAAGCCGTAAAGCGTGCGGAGGAAGCAAAGAAAGCCGCCGAAGAGGCAATAAAGGCTGCCGAAGAAGCCGCGAAGGCTGCTGCAAAAGCTGAAGCAGATGCAAAAGCTGAGGCTGACTCAATAGCATCTTCCGGCAGAAAGAGAGCTCCGAAAGCTGCATCTGCTGTCAAAGCGAAGGCTTCATCAAAGAAAGCTGTAAAGCCCGCCGCGGAAAATACCGAAGCTCCCAAAAAGAGGGGCAGAAAACCGTCAAAAAACAGTAAGTAATACGGGCAAAACCGAAAAATAATCGATCGGAGGACAAAACTATGAACCATGTAAAAAAAGAATGCGTAGCCATGCTGCTCGCAGGCGGTCAGGGAAGCAGACTTTATGCTCTTACCCAGAATATGGCAAAGCCCGCGGTACCGTATGGCGGTAAATACAGAATAATCGACTTTCCGCTTTCAAACTGTGTGAATTCGGGCATCGACACTGTAGGCGTTCTTACTCAGTATCAGCCGCTCGTGCTAAACGCGTATATCGGAAACGGTCCCCCATGGGGACTCGACAGAGTTCACGGAGGAGTTCACGTACTCCCGCCGTATGAGACTGCTTCCGGAAAATCGTGGTACACCGGTACCGCAAACGCTATCTATCAGAACATCAGCTTCATCGACAGATACAATCCTGAGTATGTTGCGGTTCTTTCAGGCGACCACATATACAAGATGGACTACTCAAAGATGCTTGACTTCCACAAGAAGAAAAAGGCAGAAGCTACTATCGCGGTGCTTGAAGTTCCGTGGGAAGAGGCTTCAAGATTCGGCATAATGACTGCTGACGAGGACGGAACTATCACCGAGTTTGCTGAAAAGCCGAAAGAGCCGAAGTCAAATCTTGCTTCAATGGGCGTTTATATATTTACATGGGCGACCCTCAAACGTCATCTTATTGCGAACGAAAATGACGAGGGAGCAACAAAGGATTTCGGAAAGAACATAATCCCCGCAATGCTCAGCGAAGGCAGCAAGCTCGTTGCTTATCATTTTGACGCTTACTGGAAGGACGTCGGAACGATCGACAGTCTCTGGGAAGCAAATATGGACTGCCTCGACCCGAATGTTCCGCTTGATCTTTATGATCCCAAGTGGAAGATATATTCGAGAAACCCCGTAATGCCCCCTCACTACGCAGGTTCCAACAGCAAGATAGAGAATTCTATGGTTGCTGAAGGCTGTGACATAGAGGGCGAGACAGACTTCTCGATGCTGTTTGACGGAGTTGTCATCGAAGAGGGCGCGACCGTCCGTTACAGCATAATAATGCCGAACACGGTCATAAAGAAAGGCGCAGTCATTGAGTATTCCATAATCGGTGAGGAATGCACGATAGGCGAAGGCGCTCATATCGGCGAAAGACCCGAAAACGTTGAAAACAGAGACGAATGGGGAGTCGCGGTCGTCGGAAACGCTATCAATATCTCCGACAAAGCCGTTATCGCTCCAAAAGCTATGATCTCTCAGGACGTCTGATGCTTCAGGGAAGGATCACGACCGAATAGATCACCAAAACATAATATCTGAAAGGAATTAATTTAAAATGGCTAATATGTCTAACGTACTCGGTCTTATCTTCGCCAATATGCATGAGCTTACTGTCACTGACCTGACAAAGAACCGCGCTATGGCATCGGTTCCGTTCGGCGCAAGATACAGACTTATCGATTTTCCGCTTTCAAATATGGTAAACTCCGGCATCTCCACAGTCGGCATCGTTACCAAATCGAATTATCAGTCCCTGCTTGACCACGTAGGCTCAGGCGATGAGTGGGATCTCTCCCGCAAGAACGGCGGTCTTCACTTCCTGCCGCCCTACAGCAACTATGTTACCGGACTGTACAGAGGAAGACTTGAAGCTCTTATCGGAGTAAGAAGCTTTATTACAAATTCTGACGCTGATTATATCCTTATGTCGGACTGCGACTGTGTTGCAAATCTGAACTTCAAGAAGCTCGTTGATTTCCACGAAGAAAAGGGTGCAGACATAACTGTAGTTTACGGCAAGAAAGAATTTACTCCCGAGCAGACCAAGACAAGAACGATCCTTAAAGTTGATGACAACAACGATGTTTATGATGTTCTTGTCCGCCCTGAGCTTTCCGGAACATTCAACGCAAGCATGAACATATTCGTTATGTCGAAGGAATTTGTTCTTCGTATAATAAATGATGCCGCAAGCCGCAATCTCTACAGCTTCGAGGTAGATGTCCTCCAGCACAGACTGAAAGAATTCAAGGTTGCCGGCTATGAATTTGACGGCTACTATTCACAGATAGACGGTATCGGTGCATACTATCAGGCAAATATGGAGCTCATGAACAGAGAGAACCGAAAGGCTCTGTTCAATATAGATAAGCCTATCTATACCAAGGTCCGTGATGAGGCTCCCGCAAAGTACGGGCTCGAAGCTTCTGTGAAGAACAGCATCATCGCTGACGGCTGCATCATAGAAGGTACTGTCGAGAACTCCGTCCTCTTCAGAGGCGTTAAAGTCGGCAAGGGCGCAGTCGTTAAAAACTGCATTCTCATGCAGAATACCGAAGTCGGCGATAAGTGCGAGCTCAACTATGTGATCGCAGATAAAAATGTCGTTATCGGCGACTACAGAAGCATCGGCGGTACTATTGATTATCCCGTGTTCATCAATAAGGGCTCGAATGTCTGAGATCTGAGAGGGTCGCTGACGCTCGAGATTTCTGTCGCTGACGCTCGAGATTTTGTCGCTGACGCTCGAGACTGGGGGGAATCTTTTGTGAACAAAAGATTTCCCCCAGACCCCCTTTCAAAAAACTTTACACCTGTATTATGATAGTATGGTGCAAATAAAACATAAGTGCGGAGAATTCTGTTCTTCGCACTTTTTGTTTTATTCTTGACTATTCACTCCAAAATTGATATAATATCTATGATATTATGCGTGAAAGGAGCTGAACACCGTGAAGCCGGAAAGAATACTAATACCGACGATCTGTATCTACGCGCTTTATCTCGGTGTTCAGCTGCTGTTCCGTTTCGTGCCGAACAGTTCTGTAAATTTCAGAAACGCAGAGGCAAATATCCCTTCCGCTACCGAACACCGCGCCGATAACCTCTGGGCATATTACCTTATAAATGAAGAAAATACCCTCAGCACCGATTTCACCGTCGGTCTTGAACCGGTCCAGGGCAGCTTCATGCTCGATGAGCGCTGCGCAGACTACGCAAAACAAATGATAGCAGACGCTGCCGCCGAAGGAATAGAGCTTACAGTGGTTTCCGCCTACCGCAGCGTGCAGAAACAGCAGGAAAACCTCGAAAGCTACATACAGCGCCTTATCACCGCAGGACATAACAGCAAAGAAGCACGGCGGCTCGCCGAAAAAGAGATCGCACTCCCATATACCAGTGAGCATAACGCCGGACTTGCACTCGATATACTCACTCCCGATTGGTGGAATACCCATGACGATGTTACCGCTGATTTTGAAAATACCGAGCAGTTCCGCTGGTTGTCAGAAAACGCGCATAAGTACGGATTTATAATGAGATACCCCAAAGAATACGAAGATGTTACCGGTTATGTCTATGAACCATGGCATTATCGCTTCGTGGGTGTGTATTACGCCGAAAAGATCAAAGAGTCCGGACTCCCACTCGAATATTTCTATAAGACAAATTTCTAAGGAAACGATGATTAAAGGGTACTTCTAAAAATAAGAAAGAGCCCCACTGTTGCAGAGCTCGATCTATACAAATATACGCGAAAGCTTACTTTACGATGAACTTCTCGATAGCCTTTTCAAGCTCGGCAGTGTCATCTGTGTGGGCAACAAGCTTCAGCTCCTTTGAAAGGTCAATGCTGAATATACCCATTATCGACTTTGCGTCGATAGCATATCTTCCGGAGATCAGGTCAATATCATAGTTGAAACCCATAACCGTTGATACAAACTTCTTAACATCATCGATCGTTTCGATCTTTACCATAAATTCTTTCATAGCTGTCATTTCCTTTCTTAACTGTTTTGTCTCTTTTCTTTTGTTTTACTGCCATTACTTTTTTACAACAAAGTCTGCAATATCATCAAGGAAGTCGGAATTGTCGCTGTGTATCGTTAGCTCGATATCGCGGCTCAGATCAAGACTGAATATCCCCATTATTGACTTTGCATCAACCGTATATTTGCCCAGCGAAAGATCAACGTCATAGTCAAGCGTGTTTGCCTTCTTCACAAACTCCTTTACGTCCTCGATGCTCGTAAGCTTTATCACTGCCTTGGTCATTATGTCACCGTCCCTTTCTGAAAGATACGTTATCTTTTTCTCCGTATCTTTGATTTATATTATATTGTTTTTTTCGGGAATGTCAAGCGTTTAATTTCATTTTCGGAGTTTTTGGGAATATTCTATGAAAATAGTTACAGAAATTGTGCAACATTAACAACAAAGAGGTTGTCGATTTATGAAATATGCTATACAAACCTTCGGCTGCAAGGTAAATCAATACGAAAGCACCGCAATAGAGAACGCTTTGCAGGCAGCTGGTTTCACTGCCGCATCAGAGCAGTCAGATGCTGATGTAGTAATAATAAATTCATGTTCGGTCACCGAAAACGGTGATAAGAAAGCCCGTTATGCGGTAAGGTCGGCAAAAAAGCAGATCCCGGCACCTATTGTGGTACTTACAGGGTGCTATCCTCAGGCATTCCCTGAGAAAGCGTCGGAAAGCGGAGCCGACATAATAGCCGGAACTTCAGCAAGAGGTGATATCCCGCGGCTTATAACAGAATTTGCCGAAAAGGGTGCCGCAAAGGCGCAGATGACACTTCCGAAGCAGTATGAAGAACTTCCGATAAGCACAACCACAAGCAAGACCCGTGCGTTTATAAAAATAGAGGACGGCTGCGACAGATACTGCTCGTACTGTGTTATCCCGTATGCGAGAGGAGCCGTCCGTTCACGCAGCCTTCATAGCATCACGAAGGAAGCGGATCTGTGCGCTGCTGAAGGTCACAGGGAGATAGTGCTTGTGGGAATAAATCTTTCGCGCTACGGAACAGACATCGGCGCAGATCTCGCGGACGCGGTAAAAGCAGCGTCAGAGCCGGAAGGTATCATCAGAGTACGGCTGTCCTCGCTCGAACCTGAGCTGCTCGATGAAACGACCGTGAAAAAGCTTGCCGGAAACAAGAAGCTCTGCCCCCATTTTCACCTGTCACTGCAAAGCGGCTGTGACGATACGCTGAAACGAATGAACCGCCATTATACTGCTGAGGAATATACCGGAATAGTTTCAAGACTGCGTGAATACTTTCCCGATTGCTCGATAACCACCGACATAATGGTGGGATTCGCCGGAGAGACGGACGAAGAATTTGAACAGTCACTGGAATTTGCGAAAAAAACAGGGTTTGCAAGGATCCACGTTTTTACATATTCTGTCAGAGGCGGAACGGCTGCCGAGAAACGCAGGGATCATGTTCCCGAAAATGTAAAGGCAGAAAGGTACGCGCTGATGTCGGCTGCCGCTGAGCGAGCAAACGAAAGCTTCCTGCGTTCAAACATCGGAAAAAGATATGATGTTCTTGTACAGAAACGCACCTCACCCGATTTTGCTGCCGGACTTACTCCGAACTATATCCCTGTGAGGATATTCGGCTCAGATGCTCAGAAACACGATATAATAAGCGTGAAAATAACCGGTGCGGAAAACGGATACTGCACAGGTGAAGAGACAGTGTGAGAAAATGCTTTTCCGGCACTTGATTTTAAAGATAAAATGTGATAGAATATTTTATGTCATTTTAAAATAGTTTGGAGAGATCGTATGACTGACATAGAAAAAGGTCTTTCTTCTGAAAAAGTCGCCGAACTTACCGCACAGGGAAAGGTAAACGGCACTGCAGAGATAAAGACCAAAACCGTAGGACAGATCGTAAAAGACAATACGCTGACGTTCTTCAACTTCCTGAACATAGTGCTGGTCACTCTGGTATTCATATTCAGCAGGGATATACACGATGTCAAGAACGCAATGTTCATCGCTATAATATTCTGCAACACCGGTATCGGCATATTTCAGGAGATACGCGCAAAACGCACTATCGACCGCCTTACGCTGATATCTGCACCGAAAGCCCACGTAATACGTGACGGCGCAGAAAAAGAGATACCGAACTCTGAGATCGTCGAGGGAGATCTTACCGTTTTCCGTTCGGGTATGCAGGCTTGCGCCGACAGCCGTGTTGTGTGGGGCGAATGTGAAGTAAACGAGAGCCTTATCACGGGTGAAAGCGACCCTATAAACAAAAAAGAGGGAGACATAATACTCTCCGGCAGCTTCATCATCAGCGGAGAAGTGCGCGCAGTAGCCGAAAAGCTCGGCGCGGACAGTTTTGCCAACAAGATAACAAGCGGTGCGAAATATCTCAAAAAAGCCGATTCAAAGATGATGAATGCCATAAACAAGATACTTAAAGGCATTTCAATAATCATCATTCCGCTCATGCTGCTCCAGATCGCCAACGGCGTGTTCTGGGCAAAACCCGAGCAGACTTTCAATGATGCAGTTCTGAGTTCCGTTGCGGCTATCATTGCAATGATACCGGAAGGACTTGTGCTGCTGACGAGCGTGGTGCTTGCGGTAAGTGCCATAAGACTTGCACAGAACAAGACGCTCGTGCAGAATCTCTACTGCATCGAAACACTTGCACGTGTTGATGTCCTCTGTCTTGACAAGACCGGGACAATAACCGAAGGAAGTATGCAGGTCACTGAGGTCAAAACGCTGAATGACAGCTCAGGCGAAGATGTAAATGCGGCAATGACCGCGCTTACGAACGCACTGAATGATACGAACCCTACCTTTGCGGCAGTGAAAGAGCGCTGGAACGGAAAAGCGTCCAATCAGACAGTCTCAACTGTACCGTTTTCCTCCGCAAGAAAATGGAGCGGAGCGCAGTTCGCTGATATAGGGACCTATGTTATGGGTGCAGGTGAATTCATTCTCGGTCCGAAATATGAAGAGATAAGAGCAGATGTCGATAAATTTTCGGAGGGCGGCAGACGAGTTATCCTGCTGGCTCACTCCAAGGATCCGTTCAGGGATAAGGAGCTTCCGGCAGATATACGTCCTGTAGCGCTTATCGCGATAACCGACAAGATACGCGCAGAAGCACCCTCAACGCTGAAGTATTTTGCGGAACAGGGTGTTGATATAAAGATAATTTCCGGCGATAATCCGATAACAGTAAGCAATGTTGCAAGAAAAGCCGGCGTACTGCACAGTGAAAAATACATCGACGCTTCTACAGTTGAAAATATCGGTGAACTCGTCGATGACTACACTATTTTCGGACGTGTTACTCCTCCGCAGAAGCTCGAACTTGTGAAAGCTCTGAAGGCTAAGGGGCATACGGTAGGAATGACAGGCGACGGTGTCAATGATGTTCTTGCACTCAAGGAAGCTGACTGCTCGATAGCAATGCAGAGCGGCAGCGAGGCAGCAAGAAACGTATCGAATCTTGTCCTGCTCGACAGCAACTTCGCGTCCATGCCGAAAGTCGTTGCAGAGGGCAGGCGCTCGATAAACAACGTTGAGCGCTCGGCATCGCTGTTCTTGTCAAAGACAACATACAGTGTACTTTTCGCTGTACTGTTTGTTCTGCTGCAAACGCCTTTCCCATTCAAGCCCATACAGGTAACACTGATAAACACGCTGTGCATCGGGCTTCCGAGCTTTCTGCTCGCTTTACAGCCGAACAAGGAGCTTGTCCGCGGTTCGTTCATCTCAAATGTAATACGAAAAGCTGTGCCGAACGGTGTTGCAGCGGTAATATCCCTTATGGCAGGGCTTGCATGGTGCAGATACACCGGTTTGACGTCAGAACAGGTCAGCACCGTGCTGGCATTCGTTCTCGGCGCGGTATCATTTATGGTAGTCCTGCTCGCCTGCGACCCTATGAGACCGTGGAAGATCGGAATGATGATCGGACTTATCGGGCTTTTCCTATTCGGAAGTATCAACTTGTCATGGTTCTTCTCATACGAACCTTTCACTCCCGAAATGACATTCATAACATTGGTGACGGTCGCTTGCTCCGCAGTTTTCACACTGCTGTTCAACTTCGGTGTGAATAAGATCATCGACATTATCATCGGAAAGAGAAAAGAAAGGAAAAAGATCTGATCCGAATGGAAAAGAAGACGGTTTATATATTTTCAGACGGCGCCTGCTCCGGAAATCCCGGTCCCGGCGGCTACGGAGTAATACTTCGTTATGGAGACAAAGAAAAAGAACTCTCCGGCGGTGAAGCTCACACCACCAATAACAGAATGGAACTTATGGGCGTGATAACCGGACTTGAAGCACTGAAATATCCGTGTACTGTGGTCATACAGACCGACTCAAAATATGTCGTTGACGGAATCGAAAAAGGCTGGGCTGCATCATGGCGCAAGCGCGGCTGGGTCAAAAGCGATAAAAAGCCCGCACTAAACCCCGATCTCTGGGGAAGGCTTCTCGACCTGCTCGAGATCCACGATGTCCGCTTCACATGGATAAAGGGGCACGCCGGTCACGCTGAGAATGAGCGCTGTGACCGCCTCGCCGTGCAGGAACGTGAAAGAATAGCACAAGAGAGTCACTCCCCTTATAGTCATTGCTAAATCAATAAAAAGGCACGAACCGGTTCAGCTCGTGCCTTTTTTGTTTATAACAGGAGAAGATAATTTCGGGTTTTATTGCAAAACGAGCTGCCTTTCAGGAATGTGAAAGAGATATGGAACTCACCCGAGAGCGACATCTAAGATCATCATTACCGTGAAGCCTGCGGCGAATGAGACAGTACCGACATACGAGTGTGTGCCGGAAGACATCTCCGGAATAAGTTCCTCAGCAACCACATAGATCATTGCTCCTGCCGCAAAACTCAGCAGATAAGGCATCGCAGGTACCACCAGTCCGGCAGCCGCAAGAGTAAGCAGTGCAGCAGCAGGTTCAACGGCCCCCGACCCTGCGCCGTACAGAAATGCCCTACCGCGGCTCATTCCCCCCGCATGAAGCGGCATGGAGATTATCGCACCTTCAGGAATGTTCTGTATCGCGATCCCTATCGCAAGTGCAGCTGCCGATGCCGGCGTGATCTCAGCACTCCCGTAAAGAAGCCCCGCATACACGAGCCCGACGACCATTCCTTCGGGTATATTGTGCAGAGTTACCGCAAAAAACATCAGCCTTTTCTCGGAAAGAACAGTGTTTCCGCTGCTATTTATGTCAGAACCGAACTTCGGGATACACATATCAAGAACAAGTATAAAAAGTACGCCCAGCATAAATCCGACAGAAGGCGGGAGAAATGCCATATTTCCCATATCCTCGCGGCATTGTTCGATCGCCGGTATCAGCAGGCTCCATACACTTGCAGCTGTCATTACTCCGCCGGCAGCTCCTGTAAGCGCACGCTCAATGCTGCGGCTGAACGTTTTTCTCATAAATATGACACACACGGCTCCGAGAGTCGTTCCGAGAAACGGCACAAGTATCCCGGCTATCGTTTCGACAATCATTCCGCATACCTTCTTTCAAACAGTTTTTCTTTATTTTATTCTGCCGGAAAGAATTATGTTACTGCGGTATCACTTTTATTGACATTCATGGCAAAACGTGATATAATTGCCATATTACGATATTTTTCAGGCTATACTGTACAAAGAGCTGCGGTATTACCTATAGGCTATACCGCACAAAGATTGTACGTGAATTGCGCCGTCAGACTTTTCGTCAGATTGTACAGAAATGACGCATGGCTTGCTGGCGCAAGTCAAGGAATTTCTGTGCAAGATGACGGAAAAGATGCAAGCAAGTCACGTGCAAAGGCGTTAGCCGTGCTTTGTGCGGTATTGCCTATAATCATAAGGGGCGATCTTTACGGAAAAACAGCCGATATGTGCAGCTATCCACGATATGTCGGGATTCGGACGCTGCTCTCTCGCAGTCATCATACCTATTATTTCGGCAATGGGCATACAGTGCGTTCCTGTGCCGACTGCGGTGCTTTCTACGCATACAGGCGGATTCACAGACTTTGTATTCCGCGATATGACCGATTTCATAGATCCATGCCGTGAGCATTACCATAAACTCGGAGTCGCCTTCAACGCGATATACAGCGGTTTCCTCGCCTGCGAAGCGCAGGTGGAGAGCTGCCTTGACTTTTTCAGAGCATTTCCGGACGCGAAAAGAATAGTCGATCCCGTAATGGGGGACGACGGCGAACGCTACCAGACCTACACTCCGGAACTTGTCGAGCAGATGAAAGAACTGGTAAAATGCGCGGATATCATTACCCCGAATCTTACCGAAGCTTCAATGCTGCTTGGTGAGGGTTTCCCGGATAAGCTTCCGGAAAAAACAGCCCGCAGCTGGCTCGAACGCCTCTGCAAGCTGTCGAAGTCCGCAGTTATCACCGGAATACTTCTTGATACAGGAGAACACGCAAATCTCTGTCTTGACGGAACGACCGGAGAATATACCCGGATAAGCTGGGAACCTCTCCCCGCTTCATATCCCGGTACAGGCGACGTATTCGCTTCGGTAATGACAGGAAAGCTGATATTCGGGGCTTCACTTCCGGACGCGGTAAAAGCTGCTACCGATTTCTCACACCATGCTGTTGAGATTACTATGCACAACGATCAGCCGAACCGGAACGGCGTCGAATTTGAAAGAATACTGTCAGATCTGATAAAATAAAAACGGGCTGTCCTTGATTAATCAAGTGCAGCCCGTTCTGATCTGCCGGTTATTATTCCTCAGAAGTAGTATATTCTATCACATCTCCCGAATACGCCGCTGAGGTGACAGCAGTTTCTGTCTCTGCTCCGTATGGTCCGCTTTCTTCGCTTGCTGTGACCCAATACGCCACTTCCATTATATGCGGCTGCTCATCGTTCAGTGCGAGAGCCTCCTTTACCTGCCGCACCTTATCAGCTCCAATAAAGAAGTAGTACCCATATTCCATGATATTTGTCATCATATAGCCGCTTTCATAGAACGTGAGCGTTTTGTTCTCGATGCCCGCAAGCTCGACATTCACCGACACCGAAAAGTAGTTATTCTCATAAAAGTCATCAAGCCTGCACTCACAATCACGGCAGTCCGCGAGTACCTGTTTCAATATGTCAGACTTTTTTCTGTCCGTAGGCACAGGATCGTATTCCCACCGGTTCTCGCCGTCATAATAGCTGCTGATACAGATCTCTCCGAACGAAATATTATTCAGAAGACCGAGATCGTCAATGACCTGACCGAGATCGTCTGGACGATAGCCCCAATGCTTGAAGATATAATACCCGTCATGACCGTCATATTTCACCGCAAGTGCCGCATCTTCGGACAAACTTTTTATACTGTACAATTCGGCGCTTGTCTCATGCTCCTTATCCTCGTAGATATCATACCCTTTCATGGTAACATCTCCGTATTTGTCACCGACTTTTCCGGCTGACAGCTGCTTTCCGGTATAGCTGTACTCATCAAGCTCTGTCTTACTCAGATTGAAATAACGATACTGCTCGGCAATGTCCAGATCTTCCCAGTATGGTTCCGCATATACATACGGATTGATATATTCCTGTACCGTAGTGGCAGCCGTTTCGATACCTACCTCCATCTGCGGTACTGTCACTGTTGCTGCAACAGTAGTGGGTCTGTAGTACTCATAAACAGTTTCCGGAACTCCCACAACAGGCTCCACTCTGTTATAGTTGGAGATAACAACGGCTGATGAAACTGCCAGAACAGCCGCTGCACCGGCGGGAATTGCTATTTTCAGAGCACTTCTGTGTTTTTTTCGCTCGGAGAGCTTCCTGTCACGAATTGCAAAAACTGTAGATGCTATCTGTTCAGAACTCTTCATAATTAAAACCTGACCTTTCCAGCTCTGATCTCAGAGCTTTTTTTGCGCGATAGACAAGATCTCCGACCTGACGGCGCGACTTGTGCATGACTTCGGCAATACCTGCGGTGTCGAGCTCCTCAAAGTACATGAGATAGATCACCTGAAAATAATCGGGATTAAGCTTTTTCATTGCCCTGTGCAGCTCTATTTTCTGTTCTTCTTTCAGGTAATTTTTCTCTATATCGGCTTCATCTGATAGCAGAAATCCTTCTGTCTCAGGCATCTCAGTATATTTTGAGCTTTTACGCAGATGATCTATTGCACAATTACGGGCTATTGCGAACAGCCATGTCCCGAATCCGCTCTTTCCGCTGAATCGCGGCTTTCTGACCGCAAGCTTCACAAAAGTCTCCTGCATTATTTCTTCCGCAAGGCAGATATTCCTCACTATCCCGTTTATATAGAGTGACAGACGCAGGTTATATATGTCAATTATCTCTGCAAGCCCACTGTCATCACCGTCCAGATAACGGCGATATCTATCGGCATCTTTGTCCATTTCCGGAGCCTCCTTTTCTATGGCAGATCTGCTTCCATCTCTTAGACGCACATACAGCTGATTTTTCGCAGTCAGATCTGACCGCTGCGCTTGAGATTTTTCCGCTGCGCTTGAGACTGGGGGAAACCTTTTGTGAACAAAAGGT
>CAMOKN010000183.1 GCA_946617595.1 uncultured Clostridia bacterium | reverse complement strand
GAATGAAGCAAGAACACGTTTCCTTGAAGCGCAGGAAAGCAGTTACCTCAAGCAGCAGCACTATATCGAGGAGACTGCCCGCGCAAGACACGATTTCAAACAGACTGTGCGCACTCTTGCTGCACGTGCGGCGGATAATGATATTGACGCGATAAGGGATTACCTTGTAAGATATGCCGAAACACTTCCGGAAAATGATGTGCTGCATTATTGCAAAAACAACGCGGTAAACGCCCTGCTCAATCACTACGCCCAGGCAGCGGAAGAAAACGATATCCATATAAGCTGGGAGATAAACCTGCCCGAAGATATATGTATCAGCAACACTGATCTTTGCATAACTATCGGAAATATTCTTGACAACGCCATGACAGCCTGTGTGCAGGCAAAGGAGAGGTATATCAAACTTACTGTCCGGGTGCATAACGGATCTAACCTCTATATCATCGCTGTGAACTCGTTCAGCGGCAAGGTGAGACAAAAAGGCGGACGTTATCTCTCCACAAACCGGAACGGCAGCGGTATAGGTCTTTCGTCCGTAAAGACCATTGCGGAGAAAAACGGCGGAACGGCAAGGTTTCACCATGAGGGAAACGAGTTTTTCTCGGAAGTTGTGATGAATGTGACGAAAAATGAAAACTGCATATAAAAATCACCCGGCTCAGACGGAAAGCCGTATCAGCCGGGCAATCGTATCATAGTATCATTCATTCCAAGAGAAAGATCATATCGGATCTCCGAGGCAATGCTCTGAAGGACCCGTGCATTGTCAAAATCATAGGCAAGCCTTTCATCATGCACCAGTGGATTGAACCCGATACCCATATCTCTTATGGAAATTATAATATCGTTATCGGTATGCCGCAGCATCACATCAATGATATTCTGTGGATCATCGTTTGCCATAGCTATTCCTGTCAGCATTTCTTCAAGTGCCAGACAGGTGATCACAGCTGTTCGGTGATCTGTCTTTTCCTCAATATGATCTGAAACCTCCTTTGTCTTTTTCACTATTTCCCGAATATCCATTCTGACAGAAAACTCATACAGCTTACTGTCATCTTTTTTGGGAAGCAGGAATATGCGTTCCGCGGCAGCTCGGCTCTTGCGCCGGTCAAGCAGCAGATAACCGAGGATAAAAAGTGCCGATACAGCCTCAGACGCGATCAAAGCCGTCCATATCCCAGCCATTCCAAAAGCCGGCGTCAGAAGATACGCCAGACCTACAGGAAGAATAAGCCCTTCGAGGATCGTTAAAGCTGTTGACAGCTTCTGTTTCCTGATTGCCTGAAAATAATAATTCATCAGCAGCGTAAAGGCAAGTCCCGGAAAAGCCGGCGTATATATTCTGAGACAGCTGCTTAGATAGTCGGCAGTCTGCGGATTGCTGACACCGTACAGCAGCAATACCAGATGAGGGAATAAAGCAAACAGCAGCCCCATGACTACCGAGGCAGCAACCACATATATGACAGAGCGTTTCAGTATAAAGCGTACCTTGTCATGATCCCCGCTGTGAGCATACACTCCGACGATCGGGGACAAAGTCTGCGCGATTCCGAGAAAAGGTACATAACACAGGTTTACACTGCTTTTGCAGACAGAAAATGCCTGAATATCCGCCGGGAGACAATAGCTGAGTATAAGGCTGTTCATAACTTGTATGCTTATCATGAGGTACAGCCATACAGATGCGGTCGAAAAGCCGCTGATACAGATATTTTTTATATCGCCCCAAAATGACATCAAACCGTCCGAGAACGGCGAAACAAGTGCGAATTGTCTTCTGGGGCTTTTGATATATCCTGTAATCATGAAAACTATTCCGCAGAGATATCCGATTATGGTGGCAGCCGCAGCCCCTTCCAATCCCATTCCGAAGATTTTCATCAGTACGCAGTCCATACACAGATTGACAGCGTTGGAGATCAGCATAGCGGTCGTAGCCAGCTTAGGACAGCCGTCGGTCCGCACAAAATACGAAAGACAAATCAGCAGGCACATAAACGGAAATCCGAGAACAAGTACGGAATAGTATATCTCCACATCTTTCCGCAAGGAAGGCTCCACGCATAACAGCGGGACAATACAGGATTTTAAAACTGTCCCGATAACCGCCGTAAAAATACCGATAAGCACAATAACAACCATGGCAGCAGAAAACACCCTGTTGCCCTTTTTTCTGTCATGGTCTGCATACGCGTTGGCAGCGACGAGACTTCCTCCGATCCCGAACATTCCGTGAAAAAGGCTGATAAAGCACACGACGGGAAAGCAGATACTAATCGCAGTCATCTTATCCACGCCAAGGAAAGAACTGCCCAGAGCAGAGTCAACGAAGGAAGTCAGATATTTTGACATGGCGATCATCAGCATCGGAAAAAAGAATTCCCTGTATTTTTTTGTTATAAGGCGATAGTTTATATCTTTCATTTTTGTTTTCATCATACAGGCATCGTAAACGGGGCTGACTTGTTCCCGCAGTGTTCCGCCGAAAAAATGACAGCTCTTCGCTTTGCTTCTGCAAGCATTTCGTCCGTAAACACACCCGGTATGATAACAGAAGCAAGGCAGATCCTTGCCGCGTGGATCCCTGTGATCCATTCTTTGACAAGAGGAAGATCTATATTGTTATTTCCGGAATAATATGTGTCAAGAAAGCGGTCGTACAAAGCACCGGCTTCGGCTTTTTTCATTCCGTTTTCCGTTTCATATTCCTCATCTGTGACAAAGGACGGGAGAAATACATAGTGGGAATACATTGCGATAAGATCAAAAACAGGATCGCCTTTCCCCGTAAAGGTCAGATCAAAGAATTGAAGGTTTCCGCCGTTGCTCATGGCGTTGCCGGGATGGCAGTCCCCATGGATAAAAGTTTTGACATGGGGAATGCATTCAAATATAGCGCGTATCAATTTTCTTTCATTATCCGTACAGAAGCTGCCGTCAAGCCGATCGCAGACCGAGAGCGATATATCTGCCGCATCGGGCAGACCGTTATCGGACATATCGTACCGATGCAGCTCCTTTACCGCTTCGGCAAATCGGTCGATCAGAGTAAGTCTCTCTTCGGGCTGCTCCCGTATCATCTTTTCCAAGTTCGTTCCGGATAGTTTATCCATAAGTATGCCGTATCCGTCATCAGATCGTGTTATATCATAGGCATCCGGCACGGGAAGTCCGGCTGAATGAGCGATACGGATATAGGTAAGTTCCTCCCATGCGGTCCTGTAAGGGACAGAAGAGACAAACTGTTTCAGCGCGATCCCGTCTCCCATATCATAGATCGTTGCTGTTCTGCCCTTGTCAATAACAGGCAGTTCCGCAGTGACCGTTTTTTTGAAACGATCCCAGCTTCCTTCGGGAGGCAGCATATTTAATTTATCGGCTTTGCCTGAACCGAGAAGCGGGAAATCCTTCAGACGGATATAATTTGTCGGGATCATGTACTCCGGGATCTCCCTGCGCAGAGAGTAATTCAAGGAAACAGGGTCAATCGCAATATCATCGGTATAGAAAGCAATGATCGCAGAGATACTCCTGAAAACAAAGCCCCTGATCACCACACGGGAAAGTCCGCTTACTTTTGTGACCGCGTTTGCAACTTCGTCCGGTTCTATACGATAGCCTCTGATCTTGAACATCTCATCTATCCTGCCGAGAACTACCATATTCCCGTCGGGTCTGATCTTCCCTGCGTCACCCGTATGAAACAAGCCGTCACTTCTCAGCCCGGTTTTTGCAGTTTCGCAAGTATGATACGCGCCGTTTTCCTGCTGATCGGACAGGTTTTCCGGGTGATGGAGATAGCCGCGGACATAAGGAGTTCTGAAACATATCTCACCGACTTCTCCGGGGGAGACCTCTTTTCGGTCGTCGTCCATTATGAGAACTTTCACATCCGAATACGATCTCCCCACAGGAGCGGGAGACATGGCTTCGGGCAATTCATAGACCGAGAGCAAGCAGCCTCCTTCGGTTGAGGCATAGGTGTTGTAGCATTTCATACCGGGTATAAAAAGACCGTCAGCCGGTTCGGCAGAAAGAATGCACATATGCCAAGGGAATCTGAACGGAAGGAGTTTGCGCATAAATGAAGGCGTGACATATCCGCAGGTGACACCTGCGCGCACAAGATAATCTGAAAATCTTTCTTTGTTCACAGAGTATTCATAGGGCATTACAGCGATCGCACAGCCATGACCGCACGAATACGAAAAGATAATGGGCATT
This sequence comes from uncultured Clostridia bacterium, assembly GCA_946617595.1. Taxonomy (GTDB): domain Bacteria; phylum Bacillota; class Clostridia; order Oscillospirales; family Ruminococcaceae; genus Ruminiclostridium_E. The sequence goes on along the minus strand of CAMOKN010000183.1, from coordinate 1,958 downwards.
GCTACAAAATTCATCGGGCTCATGGAAAGGAACGTGTCGGTTTCGGACATGATTGCCTTGCCGTTTACTATGACTGCTTTCCATGCATTATCCAAAGAGCCGTATTCATGCATTACTCCCTTTGGGTGACCTGTTGTTCCGGAAGTATAGGCGATATAGCAGAGATTATGAAGCCTGATCTGTTCAAACCCCTCCAGGGGCGAACAGCTGAGAATCTCCGCAACGCAGTTCTCTTCCACAAACAGCTTGCAATGCGAATCCTTTCGTATGTATTCCGTCCGTTCGGGATCGTTTTGTGTCTCTGACAGGACAAAGGCAGCACCTGCCCGCATCGTCCCCACCATACACGCATACAGCATCAGACCGCGGGGCAGACAGTACATAACAACATTCTCGGCACCAATACCTTTTCCTTTCAGCCATGCATAGATCCTGCCCGAAAGCAGCCAGAGCTCTCCGAAGGTCATTCTTTCATCCGGTTCAAAAATGACGGCATCATTATCGGGGATTTTATGCGCGAATTCCTCAAGTCTCTCCAGAGCCGTGTTCTTTGAAATGTACATAATATTCTTCCTTCTTTGTTCTTTTTGTCAATGATTTGTCCGGTAAAAGCAGGATTTTCCGGAATTGGTATGATTGTTTTTATTTTATCTATCATATTTCTCTTCAAAACTCTGATATCTTAGGATTAACAGCTTAACTTTTCTGTTAACAACAATTTATGAAAATAAAACCGAATTTAATCTTTTTGCAAATTCAGTCCGATTTTAAAAACCTGCATTTCAATTATCCGATGAAATATCGAATCCGTCCATTCTGTCAAGCACCGAATACAGCGCAAGGCGCTTTTCATCTGTCATTCCGACGTTTTCTCCGAACTCGAGCAGCTTTTCCGATGTTGTGCTCTGTTCCCACACCGGCAGTCCCTCGCCGTTCGGGTCACCTGTCTTCATATAATTCAGCCAGTACGCGGTCATTGTCCTGCTCAATTCCCGGTCTGCCGTATCATACAGAGCCGAGCTGTCGGGAATGTTGCCGAAACAGTAGATCATCTCGCCGCTGTGCCAGCAGCCGAGCCGTCCGTTATGCTTCGTGAACAGGTATTCGTATGCGGGGATACCGTTCCGCACAGCGAGCCTGTCAAGGCAGTAATGCGGGTAGTTGAAGAACACGGCGCCGTATATCTCCGCCCAGTATTTGTCGGCTTCCTCATCGGTCGATGCGGGATATATCGCCTCGATCGGAGTGTAATTTGCGCCAAAATAGTCCCACAGTTTGACCTGATAATTGTTCATATTCGCGTGGTCGAAGATAATAAAGGGGGCGCTTTCTTCCTCGTTGCACCCGTGCAGTATCGCTTCCTCGTTATGTATGCCTTTCTTGTAGGATTCATACGGCAGTTCGGTGAGCACATAGCCGTCAACGGTGATGTGATGCTGTGTGTAGGCTTCCTGCACAAGTTCCGATGCCGGAAGCTTCCGCAGTTCCTCTATACTTGCGCAGTTGTGACGGGATTTCAGCGCTTTTCCGCTGTCGAACGCTTCTTCGAGTGATCTGAACGAGTGCGGCGGTTTTGCGGAAACTACAGTCGAGCTTTCCATTATAACACGCCGGAACAGTCCCGACGCAAGGGGCGAAACGCACAATGCACTCACGCAGGCGGAACCTGCCGATTCGCCCGAAAGCGTCACGTTATCCGGATCTCCGCCGAATGCCGAGATATTGTCACGCACCCATTCAAGCGCCTTGATCTGATCGAGAAGTCCGTAGTTTCCGGTTGTACCTTGCGCGGATTCCGCTTGCAGTTCCTCGTCCGCGAAAAATCCGAAAACGCCGAGGCGATACCCCATGTTCACAACAACAGCGCCCTGTTTTGCAAGTCCTTCTCCGCTGTAATCCGCATACCACGGCTGCCCCGTCTGGAGCGAACCGCCGTGGATATACACGAGCACGGGAAG
>CAMOKN010000182.1 GCA_946617595.1 uncultured Clostridia bacterium | reverse complement strand
TTATAAGTTTCAGCAGTCCTTATTATGTTCTGAAAGCCTTCTCCGTTAACTGCGGAGCGATCAAAGTTTTTAGGGAAGGGGGTTCGGGGGAATGACCCTTTTTTCAAAAAGGGTCTGCCCCCGGTCTCGAGCGCAAGCGACCGTCTCGAGCGCAAGCGACCGTCTCAAGCGCAAGCGACCAGTCTCGAGCGACATTTCTCAAGACCTCTCCAAACCTTTCTCGTACGCTGCTGTCATATTCTCGGCAAAGACGGCATACCCCATTGCAGAATCGTTCACGAGGACATGAGTGACTGCGCCGACAAGCCGTCCGTCCTGTATGATAGGGCTTCCGCTCATACCCTGTACAATGCCGCCTGTGCGGGAGAGAAGATCGCTGTCGGTTATCCGTATAGTCATATTATGGGACGGGGAAGTGCTTTCGCGGTCTATGGTAACAATCTCTATCCCGTACTCCTTCGGCATCATTCCGCCTGTGGTTGTGTAGATAACTGCGCTCCCCGCCTTTACTTCGTACCTTGTGGCTATCTCGACAGGCTCCGCAAGTATCGGGGCTTCCGAACTTTCACCGAAAATGCCGAAATCGCTGTTGAGCGTGAGTTTCCCAAGCTCAACGCCCGACATGAACGCGCCGCACAGCTCTCCGGGAGAACCGGCTGAACCGCGTACTATGTCCGTTATCGTGACGGCCGTCACTTCTCCGCTCAACAGCGGCATACGCACTCCCGTTGCCGTATCGCTCACGCCATGACCGAGCCCGGCAAATACGCCGTTATCCGGGTCGTAATATGTCATCGTTCCTATTCCCGCTACGCTGTCCTTCGTCCACATTCCGAGCTTGTAATCGCCGTCTGTGACAGATTCTATCGCATTCGCGGTGAATGTCATCTCCTTTCCGTCCCTTAACACGCTTATCGTGCATTCCGGGTCGCGCTGTACGGCAATTGCAAGCGAGATACTGTCATTTATCGCTGTTCCGTTTATTGATGTTATGATGTCGCCTTTTCGTATCCCGGCTGCTTCCGCGGGAGACTGCTGGCTTATCCTCCCGTTCACGGCGCCGAAGTCGGTAACAACAACGCCCTCTGTCAGCATCTTTATTCCAAAAGGCGTTCCGCAGGGGATCACCTTCTTCCGTTCCGTGTATTCGGTATATGCCGCCGCCGGACGAGCCTGTGACGCTTCGCCGTATGCCGCTGTTCCTATGAACAGAAGAGAAGCGAGAAGTGCGGCGGCTATGTTGATAATTCCGGATATTTTCCTCATTTTTACATTTCTCCTTGTATTTCGGGTGCAGATATACTATCTGCAAATCAGCACAATATATCAGTGGAAACTTTTTCGCCGGCGGAAAGGTTGCATTTTTTTATAATATGTGTTATTATATTATTATGCGGGCGAAAAATCGTTCACATATTATATATATTCGGAACAGGTAGGTTTTATGAAAGTTTTATCGGTAATAATGAAAATAATCGAGACCGGTATAGTCTGCGTATGGGGTGTTGCTGTCGGGATTTTTTTCCCGATATGCATAATGGTTTCCGGCCCTGAGATAGTTCCTGCTGATATCGCGGCGCGTACCGATATCATGGTGATCTGGCTTATAACGGCGATCGTCGGATATATCCTGCCCGCCGCTCTCATCTTCGGAAAGCATTACCGCATAGCCGCGTGTCTTTCGGTGCTCGGACTTGTGGGCGTGCTGGTGGTCAACGGTATGTTTGATGACCTTTACCGCTATACAGAGGGCAGTTCGGGTCCGGACGGGCTGTATCTCCCGCTTATTTTCGCAACTCTGCTTGTGATCTTTATTCTTGCGGTGGAGGAGCGCGCAAATATTGCGAAGCTGTTTGAGACAAAGAAGGCGGAGAAAGAAGAGAAAGCCCCGTCTATACTCGGAGATGATTCGGAATGAACAGGATAAAGAGGTTTTTCAGAGAGCACGCCATAGCGATAGTCGGCACGATCCTTATTATAGCGCTTGGATACGGTATGTTCGCATTTGTCCGCAGTATGGGCAGCTTCACCACGGAACGCGACGCTTACGACAGTTTTGTGAACTCTATGACGGATAAGTTCGGTGCGATAGCGCTGATCGGCGATTACGAAACGGCAAACCGTTCTCCGGACGCGGAAGGGAACATCGCTGTCCCGGAGCAGGGCGAATACCCCGACATAAGAGATACGATATTCAAAGGAACGCCTGCACCTGTAAGCGCGGAAACGTACATAAATGAAGCGAACGGTAAATGCGGGGCGGTTTTTACCTATGTGACCGATGCCGGAACATTCCTCGTTTACTATGAAAAGGGGATCATTTACGATAGCGATATCAACACCGGAGATACGGCATCGTCGGAAAACTCGGTTTACTTCGGCGAGGATATCTGCATAAAGAAAAAATAGGAGGGCATGGGCATGGCACTTATTCAGGACGATATCAGATTTCATCTGAAAATACGCACAGGCGATGTGGGAAGATACGTCATTCTTCCGGGTGACCCGGGCAGAGTCCCGAAGATCGCGGAGTATCTTGACGATATGGAGCATATCTCCACAAACCGTGAATACAACATCTACTCCGGATATCTTGACGGAGTAAAGGTAAGCGTCTGCTCGACCGGTATCGGCGGGCCTTCCGCAGCGATCGCCGTTGAGGAGCTGATAATGAGCGGTTCCGACACGTTTATCCGCATAGGTACGAGCGGCGGTATGGATATGAAGGTGATGGGCGGCGATCTTATCGTTGCAAGCGGCGCTGTAAGGAGCGAGGGAACCAGCAGGGAATACATACCGATAGAATATCCGGCTGTCCCGGATTTTGATGTTATGCTTGCGCTGAAGCAGGCAGGAGATGCTCTTTCCACAGATGAGGACGGCAACCGGTGCCATGTCGGAGTTGTACACTCGAAGGACAGCTTCTACGGCGAGATAGACCCGAACGGAGTTCCGGCATCGGCTACGCTTGCTCCGGCATGGGACGCGTATGTGCGGTGCGGATGCCTTACGAGCGAAATGGAGAGCGCTGCGCTTTTTGCGGTGGCGACGGCAAGACGAGTCCGCGCAGGTGCGGTGTTCACGGCGCTGTGGAATGTGGAGCGCTCAAAGGCAGGGCTTCCCGATAAGGTGTGCTCTGACAGCAGACGGGCGATAGAATGCGCTGTGGAAGCGATAAGACTGCTTATAAAGAGAGATAAATGAAAAAAATACCGTGCATATTACGTTCATTATAGCAAACAATGATAATGCGGAGATACCGCAAATCAGATACCGAACGGAGAGATGAAAATGAGCACGGAACGCGCTAACAAGTGTATTGAATGTACTGTAAGCAGCTGCGCTCATCACTGCTGTGATGACAACTACTGCAGCCTTGACAGCATAAAGGTCGGCACTCACGAATCCGATCCCACACAGGATCAGTGTACCGACTGTCTTTCTTTCAGAATGAAATAACAACAGCGGAGCTGCCGGGATACGGCGGCTCCGTTCAGTCAGTCGAAAAAGGGACTTTTTCGACTGACGTCCTCGCGGACAGCGCCGGGGCTGCGCGCCCCCGTCCCGCGGCAGGGCGAGCCCTGCACCCGATCCCGTACCACGGAGATTTGAGCATCTGTGAAAATAAAGAAGACTTTATTTACAATCTTAGCGGAGCTGCCGTAATATGACAGCTCCGTTTTTGTAACCTGTGCGAACCTGTTTTTGCTTGTTATTTATATAATATATACAAAACCGGAGTTATATTTGTTGTAAATAGACAGAAGAATTGCGATTTCTATTGACATAAGACGGGTTTTGATATATAATTGAATATGGATAGTTATCTTGTCTGCTTTCGCAGAGGAAACGGAAGTATATAGAAATGACAAAAGACAAAAAAGAGAAAAAAGAAAGGTCACAGCTGCTGTTCGGTGTTCGGTGTGTCCTTCTTGCTATCGTACTGCTTCTCATTTCCGGCTCTTTTATATATTCATATATCTGCGGCGATCATATCGAGAATATTGATCTGATGCTCCGCGGACTTGCTGTGGTGTTCACTGCCGCGGTGCTTTTCGCCGAGATACGTTCATACCGCAGACTCTACAACGAGGGTGTCCGCAAGATCTACCGCGAAAAGGATATCGAGCTCGATAAGCTTGACAAGTTCAAGCAGCTCGTTAAACGCAATGATTTCGTGTACAACTTCCAGCCTATCGTCAATGCAAGAGACGGTGAGATCTTCGCTTATGAATGCCTTATGCGCACCGGAGACGAGATCGGGCTCAAGCCTCTTGAAGTGCTTAAATACGCCGAGATCAGCAATATGCTGTATTCGATCGAGAAAAGCACGTTCTTCAATGCGCTCGCGTTCTATAAGCAGAACCTTGAAAAGTTCGGCGGAAAAAAGATCTTCATCAACAGCATACCCAGCGTTATACTGCCGGATTCCGAGCTTGCAAAGCTTAAGGATATGTACGGCGGCATCTCCGAGAACATAGTTGTTGAGATACTCGAAAACGACGATGACGATGATACGACGATCGCCGCGTTTGACAATCTGCGCAATATCCTTAACTGCAATATCGCCGTCGATGACTACGGCAGCGGTTACTCGAACGATATGAAGGTCCTCAACAACAACCCGAATTTCATCAAGATAGATATGTCCCTTATTACGTCGATAGATACCGACTCGAAGAAGCAGCTTCTTGTCTCCAACCTCATCAAGTTCGGCAAGAAGTATAATATCAAGATACTTGCGGAGGGCGTTGAGACAAAGGAAGAGCTTGCAAAGGTCATCGAACTTGGCGTCGATCTCATTCAGGGCTTCTATACCGCACGTCCGTCCCGTGAAGTTGTTCCCGCTATCGACAGCGAGATCAGCGAGTACATCATCGAGGAAAATGTTCGCCTGTCCAAGTACGACAACGAGCGCCGTATTTACGAGGCTTCCGACGGAGAGAACGTTAACGTGTTCAATCTGTCGCTTGAAAAGTACGCAGGCGTGTTTGTCAGCAGCGGTACTGTGCGCTTCATAGGCACAAAGAGCCATATCGTTGATATGCTCATAAAGACTGCGGACAACAGCAGTACCGTGCTTGTTTTTGAGAATGTCAACATCAAGGGCGCGACTGAGACTACCGTTCAGCTCGGCGAGAATGCCGAGGCGGACGTTGTGCTCATAGGCGACAATACATTCAACAAAGAGGGTATCTATGTTCCTCCCACATCGTCTCTGCTTATAAGAGGCGAGGGCAGTCTTACCGTAAAGAACAACCGCAACGGCGGAACGGGTATCGGTTCAAGCTACGAAAAGCCCTACGGCAATATTGTTATTGAAGCGCAGGGAACTGTGAGCGTTGATTCTTCCGGTGACAAGATCGTCTGCATAGGCGGCGGGGAAAAGGGCGCAAACAGCGCCATAAAGATCGTTTCCGGCAATGTCCGCGTTATGGGCAGAGGTATCTGTACTGTCGGTATCGGAAGTGCGTCCGGTGATACTGATATAATCATTGAAAAGGGAACGATATCCACACAGTGCATCGCCAACGAAGCCGTTTCGATCGGAACTATGTATGGTACGGTAAATATCACCGCTTCCGGCAGTCTCGATCTGCTGACAGACGGCGAGCGTATTACGGGACTCGGAGTTCTCAACGGCGGAAGCGGTTCGATATCCGTGACTGCGGGTGAGACTACTTCGGTAATACACGGAGATATCGGAACTGCGATAGGCTCTCTCGGAGGAAGAGTAGATGTACACTGCGACGGAGGACGTGTCAATGCGCACGCAGAGGGAACTCGTGTATGCGGCATCGGAGCACTTGATGCGGGCGGCACAGTCCATATTTCCGGCGGAACTGTTACTGTCGGCATAAAGTCCGCGGAGCCGATCTGGATAGGAAGTGCGGAGAAACAGCCGATAATCACCGGCGGAAATGTTATCCTTGAGGACAACGGAACTATAAGCCCCGTAAACTCGGCAGGCGAGGAACTTGTGCTGTACCGTATGGATAAGTCGTCGAGCTACAATGACAATATTTCAACTCAGGCAGGCAGCTACACTTACCGCGCACAGCGTGACGAGCGCTCCGGACAGCTTTGCGTCTATGTCCCGGAACGTGTGCGTGAGAAGATCGCGCAGATGATAGCTCTTGAAAACCAGGCAAACGCGGTTTCAATAGCAGGAAAGTAGCGCTCGAGAGGGTCGCTTACGCTCGAGAGGTCGCTGTCGCTCGAGAAGGGTCGCGCACGGCGCTCGAGAGGGTCGCTGACGCTCGAGACATGGGGGAAACCTTTCTGAAGAAAGGTTCTCCCCCAAACCCCCTTCCAAAGACTTTTAATCGCTTCGCGCTTATTTACAGAACGGTTGAAAATGAACAGATACATCAGGTGCAGAGTATTTTATCTCTGCACCTTTTTAATTATTCAGAAAATTTTATAAAAATACTGCCACATCAGAAATTGCTGCGTATAAATAAACAGAAAGCAAAAAACAAATGATAAATTTCTCATTGAGTTCTTCATAAAATTTTCTCTCCAAATGACGTACCCCGATGAAACAACGAACTGCTTACGGTTGTTTTATCGGGGTGCGTCATTTGCCTTTATTTTAGTATAAATATTTATAAACATTCCATCTCAAATTACAGTTTTTGCACGGCTGACGAAGAATAGCAGTATTATAAGGAGTCACCCATATATGACCACAATTTTTACATTTTAACTTAACAGAATTACAATTATCTATATATGAAATTAATTCTATGGTTTCTGTTTCAATTTTATACTTAGAATTTTCAAATCTTGCATGTTTTTGATCAATAGATTCACTGCATTGTGGACAAGGGCGATGAAGTTTTGCGGTATTATAGCTGGTTTTCCATTCAAGACCACATTTTTTACATTTTAACACAACCGGATTATGTGAATCAATATATGATTTTAGTTCTATAGTTTCTGTTTCTATTTTCTCTTTTGCTTTATTTAATCTAACAATTTGTTGATCAACTGGATTGATAAAAATAAACTTCACCTTATTGATTGTATATGTAATTTTTTCAGGAAAGTCACGCCAATTGGTAAGTAAAATAAAACAACTTCTTCCGTTGGCTTCATAATACAATTGTTCAGCATATTTATCTAAATATAGTGTAGTCTTTATCTCTAAAACCGCATTTTCATTGGACAGATCACAAAGAGCAAGGATTTTTTTGTCAGGATAAATCATTAATTCCTGTGATTTGATAATTTTACCTTGAAAGATATTATTCTTTATAAAATCAATTAAAGGAGATATCAATTCTTTTAAAGTTTTTATAACGCTGTTAATATCTTGTTCAAGTTTTTTATCCTGTTCATGAGTGGCGGTCATAGTACCGTCAGGATTAAAAAACATTGGAACAATATTTATAGTTGATGGAAGTTTTCCTAAATATTTTAATTTCTTTTTATTTTCAAGTAAAAAAGATTTAGAATCTATTTTTTCAACATTTAGCATGGAATTAATTAGATGTTCGTCAATCATACCATTAAAATTAGTAGGGAATTTTATAATATCTTTAGATGTTATCGCTAATGAAAAAACTTTTTCTATTTCACATGATATTTTAGGTAGATTTGGTAAATGGTATTTAAAATTTTTGTGAGTGTAAAGATAACTTACCGGAATAATGTAATCATTATTAAATTCAAAAACATTATTTCCGGTAATTAACAATTTATTACCGTTCATTTTTTCAAACAATTTCATTCAAGAATACAATCATTGCTTCCCGAATGTATTTTTTGAATGTTTTCAATTCCATATAGCTTGCATAAATTGTCTTTGGTTATATTGCCTTCTGAAAACCTTGATGAAATTATATCATGTTTAAAATTATAAAATGCAAAATAATCTATACCCTGTAAATTATGACGCTGAAAATATTTAGTT
>CAMOKN010000181.1 GCA_946617595.1 uncultured Clostridia bacterium | reverse complement strand
TAACGGTAGTCGCCTTTGCTTCTTTCGGCGTTCCGAAAGAAGCGGGGTTTGGGGCGGCGCCCCAATCTCAAGCGCAGCGACCCAATCTCAAGCGCAGCGACCCAATCTCAAGCGCAGCGACCCTCTGTAAATCGCAGGCGCGGCGGCATCTCACATCTCTGAAAAAACATCTTATGCGAAATCTTAAAATATGTATTGCCTACAACGGCACTGCCTATCACGGTTGGCAGAGACAGAACAACAATATCACAGTTCAGCAGGTCATTGAAGAAACAATGAGCCGGATAATGCAGGAGAAGATCACCGTGCACGGCTGCTCACGCACTGATGCCGGAGTCCACGCAAGACAGTTCTTTTTCAGCACAAAAACTCAGTCCGCTATCCCGTGCGGAGGGCTTATGAAAGCTATGGATTCGATGCTTCCGGACGATATAGCAGTGCTGTCATGCGAGGAAGCGGATCCGGATTTTCACGCAAGATTTTCAGCAGCCGGAAAAGAATACCGGTATATCGTCAATAATTCCTCCCACAAGGACGTTTTCGGCGGAAAGCTCGCACTGTTCTATCCGTACAGGCTGGACGAGAAACGGCTTGATGCCGCAGCAAAGCTTTTTGTGGGGACGCACGATTTCGCCGCGTTCTGTAAGGCGGAGGCAAAGGAGCATCTGAATTCTACCGTGCGGACAATATACGGGTTTGATGCGGTAAGAGAAAATGATACCGTGACATTCACGGTCAGTGGGAACGGTTTCCTGCATAATATGGTAAGGATAATGATCGGGACGCTGATATATATAAATGAGGGAAAGCGTTCCGAAAACGATATAACGGATTCGCTCGGTTCAGGCGAAAGAAGCATGGCGGGGATAACTGTTCCGCCGCATGGATTATATCTGAACAGGGTTTTCTATAACTCCGAGGAAATGATAAAAAATGAAGGTTCTTGAAAGTGAGCGCCGCCGGAATGACGCATTAGCCGGCAGTTCGGCAGCCGCCGAAAAAAACGTCGATCTGAAAAAATACCGTAAGAAGAAAAAGCACGGAAGATTGCTTGTAAAGCTTGTGATCGTGCTGCTTCTGCTGATCGCCGGGATAATAGTATGGGTGAACGCCGAAACTATCTTTGAGCCGCTCAGAGGAATTGCGTCAAGAATAGAGACAAAGACTTCCTACAGCGCCGGATTTCCGATAGAGCTGCCCGGAAGCTCGCAGTTCTCGCTGAAAAAAATGGGTGAGAATTTCTCGCTGCTTACCGACACATACCTATACGCTTATGACACCTCAGGCGCACAGATGTACGCACTGAAACACGGTTACAGCAATCCGAGGCAGGTGACGAATGACAAGCGCGTCCTTCTGTACGACAAGTCCGGCAACAACTTCGCGGTTTACAGCCGTTCGAGCCTGATGTTCGAGAAGACGACAGACGACAAGATAGTATATACCGCAGTCGGAAATGATAATCTTTACGCGGTAGTGACCGAATCCGACAGATACGCTAATGTCCTGTACATTTATGACGACGGCGGAAACTGGAAATACACCCGCAAATTCGCGGACGAGAATATAATGCAGGTCTGCTTTGTCGGGGACGGTGAGAGCATAACTGTCTCAACGCTCAGTTCGTCTCAGGGCGATATTGTCACCGGATTTTATAAGTTCTCGATCAAAAGCACCGATAACAGTATCTGGAAATATTCAATGAGCACCAACAGCCTTCCGTGCGGAATGTATTCCGACAAAGAAAAGGTCATCGCAGTTTGCGACAACTCGGTGATATCGCTGAGCTGTGAGGACGGCACTCTGCTGGGAAATTATTCATATACCGGCGACCTGAGGCATTTCGATATCACAGCAGACAGCACAGTGCTGCACTATAATGACATTTCCACAAACAAGAATATGCTCGTGGTGCTTGACAGCAATTCAGACCCTGTTTCCGCGGTGACTACCGGTGCCGGCACATCGTGCCTGTGCGTTGACGGGAGCGGGATATACGTTATGGACGGGATACATTTCAGGGCATTTGACAAAGAACTGCTCAATGAGAAAGAAGCAGCACTTGCGAACGAAGGCTATACCGAGTTCATAAAGATAGGTGACAGCATATTCCTGCTTGGCTACAATACTATAAACAAAGTGGTAATAGCCTTTAAATAAGGAGAAGTTATGGGAAGTGAATTTTTCTGGTTCCTCGATATACTTGCTGCGGCAATAATCATAGTATATATATTCAGGGGAGCCCACAGGGGCGCGGTCAGCGTTATCATAAGCGCGGCAGCTGCAATTGTCGCCTGCGTGGCAGCATTTTCTCTCTGCGGACCGATATCCGAAAAGATCTATGACAGCTTTATCAGGGAGAACGTTACATCTTATGTCAGCGATAAGCTGGGCGGAGTTTTCGGAAGAGAGCCGATAGCCGGAATGTCGCAGATAGATATGTCAAAGGCAAAGATAAACGGGATATATCTCTCCGAGACTGTGCCGGAATACGATGAGACGAACACCGCAATTGTAGATCTTTCTCTGGTCGATCTCACGGAGACGGGTGTTCAGAATGCTGACCTCAGCTCATTCGGGGTAGGAAGGGATATTGATTATTCGGCAGTCAAGGTGGGAAAGATAACCGTTACGAAAGCCGAGAATGAAAAGTACGGTATGGGAAATATCGTGCTTGCGCATATAATCGCATCAAATCTTACATCGGACAGGGTATATTCGGTGTTCGCCGATATAGGCGCAAAGATCTCAAAGACCTTCGTGCTTGATCTGAAGGGCATCGGCACGGGACTTGAAAACGGAAGCACAGATGCCGTATATTCGATAGTGGTATCGGTGATCTCCGGTGCGCAGGCGGATTACGGTGAAAAGCTTATCGGTGATATTGTGACGCCGCTTGTGCTTACACCTCTGAGGATAATAGTCTTCTTCATAATTTTTGTGCTGGTGGAGCTTATCCTGAATGTGATCGCACAGGCAACGAAGCTCATAAACCGGATACCGGTGATATCATCTGTGAACGGATTCTTCGGCGCGGTGCTCGGCGCACTTCAGGGAGTGATAATGATGATGCTGATATGTCTGGCGGTAAGATTTATCATTACTCTCTGCGGCGACTCGCTTGTGTTTATCAACCAGACTACCATAGATAAGACATTCATTTTCAGATTTTTCTATTCCTTCGGTCCGCTGAAGATCATTGGAATATCGTAAAGAAAGGACAGTAATAATATGGATATGATGTGTTCAAGATGCCGCAAAAGACCTGCTGTGGTATTCATGTCGGGAATGAGCGGTACTCAGAAATTCGAGAACGGCTACTGCCTCAAATGTGCCAAAGAGCTGGGGATCCCGCAGGTGGACAACTATCTCAAGCAAATGGGGATCTCAGACATTGATTTTGAAAACGAAGCCGATCTGCTTTTCGGCGGCGATCCGAACTTTGATGGTGAAGATCCCGGGATCGACGAGGACGATCTGACTGATGATGAGCTCGAAGTCATCGATGATGAAGGCGATGAGGAAGAAGACGACAGAGTGGACGGATTCAAGGCAGGGGGGACCATGCCTGCGTTCTTCCAGCGCTTCTTTGAGGCTTCCGCAAAGCCGCCGGTGAATCAGTCCGGCGATGCTTCTTCCGCAAAGGACGGGGGACAGACGTCTTCAACGAGCCGGAAGGAGAAGAAGAAACAGGCGAACCAGAAGAAGCGGAAATTCCTCAATACCTTCTGCACCGATCTTACGGACAGCGCAAGAAAGGGCAAGCTTGACCGCATCATCGGTCGTGACAGAGAGATCGAACGTGTTATTCAGATACTCTCACGCCGCTCGAAGAACAATCCGTGCCTTATCGGTGAACCCGGTGTCGGAAAGACTGCCATTGCCGAGGGTATAGCACAGAGGATAGCCGACGGAAATGTTCCGTTCAGACTTCAGGGGAAAGAACTTTTCCTGCTCGATCTTACGGCTCTTGTTGCCGGAACCCAGTTCAGAGGGCAGTTCGAGAGCCGCGTAAAGTCCCTCATAGAAGAGATAAAACAGAACGGAAATATAATCATTTTCATAGACGAAGTTCATAATCTTGTCGGAACAGGCGACAGCGACGGTACCATGAATGCCGCGAATATGTTCAAGCCTGCGCTTTCCCGCGGGGAGTTACAGGTTATCGGAGCTACCACTTTCAACGAGTACAGAAAGCATATCGAGAAGGACGCTGCGCTTGAAAGAAGATTCCAGCCCGTTACCGTGAACGAACCGTCTATAGATGAGACTGTCGAGCTGCTCAGGGGAATAAAGAACTACTACTCAGAACACCATAAGGTCATAGTAGATGATTCGCTGATACGCCCGTGCGTTACGATGTCAGAACGTTATATCACCGACAGATATCTTCCGGACAAGGCGATAGATCTGCTCGATGAAGCCTGTGCCTGCGCAAGCATAAGAAGCACCGAACTCACCGATTATGAGAAGTGCCTGAAAAAGGCAAAGGATCTTGATGTCCTCGAATCTGATCTTATGAGCGAGACTGAAAAGGACTATGAAAAGCTTGCGGAAGTCAAGACCGAGAAGGCAAAGAACGACGCCGAGATCGAAAGGCTGAAGCCTCTTGCCGAGAATGTCAAGCTCACCGCAGCCGATCTGTCAACTGTTATCGAGATGTGGACCGGTATCCCGGCTCAGAAGATAATGGAGACGGAGTTCAAGAAGATCTCCGAACTTGAAAAAGTCCTCAAATCAAAGATAATCGGTCAGGACGAAGCCTGCGAGAAGGTAGCGAGAGCAATTAAGCGTACCCGTGTGAACCTTACCACAAAGCGCAGACCCGCTTCATTCATTTTCGTCGGACCTACCGGTGTCGGAAAGACCCAGCTCGTGAAGATACTTGCAGAAGAGCTTTTCAGCGGTGTTGAACCTCTGATCCGTCTCGATATGTCTGAATATATGGAGAAGCACAGCGTGTCCAAGATCATCGGATCGCCTCCCGGATATGTGGGATTCGATGATGCCGGACAGCTTACCGAGAAGATACGCCGCAGACCGTACTCGGTGATACTCTTTGACGAGATCGAAAAGGCGCACCCGGATGTGATGAATATTCTGCTCCAGATACTTGATGAGGGCAGGATAAGCGATTCTCACGGCAAGAAGGTGAACTTTGAGAACACTATAATCTGCATGACCTCGAATGCCGGATCTTCTACCGGCGAATCAGGAATGGGATTCGGGAAGACCACAGGCGATCTTTCAAAAGAAAAGGCAATGAAGGCGCTGAAAGAATTCCTGCGGCCGGAGTTTCTCGGACGAGTAGATGAAGTTGTGGTATTCTCGCCGCTGACGGAGGAGAACTATGCCGATATCGCAAAGCTCCAGCTTGAAGATACCGCAAAGGCGCTGGAAGAGAACGGCATTGCACTCAGAATAGATGACAGCACCTACAAGTATATCGCAAAGAAGTCTCACGGCGGCAAATACGGCGGAAGAGATATTCTCAAAGTCATCAGGGAAGAGGTCGAGGATCCGATCGCAAACCTTATAATAGATTCAGAGAACAATACTCCGAAGGAAATAGATCTGTCCGCGTCGGAAGACGGAATATCGGTCAGGCAGGGTGAAATATAATGATTAAGAAGACCGCGCTGATAACCGGCGGAACGGGAGCGATAGGACTTGCGCTGGTAAATGAGTTCTCAGCAGACTATGATGTTGTTTTCACTTACCATGAAAATGAAAAAATGGCAGAGACTATTGCTGAGAAATATGGCGCAGTTCCCGTAAAATGCGACCTTTCGCAGCCTGCGGAACTGCATAGGCTCGACTGTTATGCTGACAGCTGCACTCTTCTTATAAATAATGCGGGAATATCGCAGATAAAGCTTTTCAACGATATTACCGATGATGAATGGCGCAGAATGATCGACGTTGATCTTTCATCTGTCTTTCTGCTCACCCGTGAGATAACAAGAGGAATGATACGCCGTAAACAGGGCTGCGTAATAAACATCTCGTCTGTCTGGGGAGTTCACGGAGCTTCATGCGAGGTGCATTATTCGGCTGCTAAGGCAGGAATTATCGGCTTCACAAAAGCTCTTGCAAAAGAACTCGGTCCCTCGGATATCAGGGTGAACTGTATTGCGCCGGGAGTCATAGACAGCAGAATGAATTCTCATCTGAACGCGCAGGAGATGCAGGAGCTTATCGACAGCACTCCGCTTATGAGGATAGGAAAGCCGGAGCATATCTCGCACGCCGCGCGCTTTTTCGAGCAAAACGACTTTACGACAGGTCAGGTGCTCGGTGTTGACGGGGGATTTTATTGAGATATGCCGCACCGTGAGTGTAAGGAACCACGGACGAAGAGAAAAAGACCGGAAAGGGAAAAGCTATGGACTGTAATCACACAGAAATGATACAGGCACTGAAACCGATGCTGATGCCAGAAGAGAAATGTGCCTGTCCGGTATATGCGACGATCAAGAAGAACAGCGTACATATACGGAGCAATACAAACGAATATGCGTATGTTACCTGCACAAACAAGGTGCGTATGCTGTTTTATAGGTTTGACCAGTTTTCAAGCTACAAAGAGATATATATGCTCGGGGATATCATAGACGGCGACATTGTACGTATGCAGAACGGTATTTATGTTGCGGATCTTACGTTTATTGCCGTTGTCGGGACCGAGCGGGTACAGATGAGCTTTGATCCCAATATCTCGCCGGAACGTTTTCCGAATCAGGAGAAGAATGCCGCTCTGATGTACCGCATAATCGCGAAGTGTCTGGGTATCGACACCTGATATCAATTAAGGAGACTGTGTTTTGGATAAATTTACAGAGCTCAGGAGCAGATATGATACCTTCATTTATCACAGCTATAAGATAGATGAAGAGGGGTTTTCTTTCCATTTTTCGATCGGAGAATACGAATTTTTTCCGGAGTGGAAATGGAACGGTCTTGCTGTACCTGCGGACATGGACAGATCTCTCATTGAGTATATCATTTTTTCTATAGGAATGACCGAGCTTGTCAGCTACTGGAAATGCGCCTGTCCGTATCATGTCCGTGTTGAATGCGGAGCGCTCGATGAGTGGCAGATAAACTGGTGGAAGAAGCTGTACTGGGGCGGACTCGGTGAATTCTTCTACCGCAACAGCATAGATACTGACTTTGAGGGATTTATGAGCATAGAGCCGTCAAGCTGTGATGTTCCGCATTTTTCCGACCCGTACAAAGGTGAACGCAAGGGTGCGCTGATACCCGTAGGCGGCGGCAAGGACAGCATAGTTACGCTTGAACTTCTCAAAGGTATGCAGTCCGACAATCTGTGCTATATCATAAATCCCAGAAAGACGACACTTGACTGTGCTCATACTGCGGGTTACGCTGACGATAAGATAGTCGGACTTAAACGGTCGATACACCCTGAACTTCTCAGGCGCAATGCTGACGGCTGGCTGAACGGGCACACTCCCTTTTCTGCGATAGTTGCATTTTCGGCATACCTTTCGGCGGTGATGACCGGAAAAAAATATATCGCGCTGTCGAACGAGAGCAGTGCAAACGAGGGAAATGTCAGCGGTACCGGCGTAAATCACCAGTACAGCAAAAGCACTGCCTTTGAGCGGGATTTCCGCGGATTCTGCGAGCGTGTCTTCGTATCGCCGCCGGAGTATTTCAGTCTGCTGCGCCCGTGGAGCGAATGGCAGATAGCGAAGAGATTTGTGACATATAAAAAGTATCTTCCGGTATTCAGAAGCTGCAACCTCGGCTCGAAAACAGATTCGTGGTGCGGAAAATGTGCGAAATGCCTGTATGTTTATATTATGCTTGCCGCATTTCTCGATGATGACGAGCTGACAAAGATTTTCGGCTCTGATATGCTGGACAACGCGGAGTTCAGGGATATGTTCAACGGACTCGTTTATGCAGACTTCGACAAGCCTTTTGAATGTGTCGGAACAAGAGCCGAGATACGTCTCGCTCTCTATAACGCCTATAAGCGCCGCGAGCGCGCAAAGCTCCCCCTTCTCCTCGGTGAGTATATCAGGAAAAATGCCGAAGAGCCGGACTCCCTCGACGATCACTTCGACTCCGATAACTTCGTCCCGGCAGAACTCATCAGCTTGTTGAGATAGGAGCGCTGCGCTCTGGACAGGTCGCTGCGCTTGAGACTGGGGAGGAGAGGGGAATGGAACCCCCTTTCCCGCGGGGAAAGGAGTTTCCCTCCCCCTCTCCTCCCCAGACCCCCCCTCTCGCCCACCTTCCTGAAAGACGGCTCGCTTCGCAATTGAATTCCAATGCCTTTAGAGGTTCCCTTTATCTTATAGAATAAACCCTGCTCCGGCAGGGTTTTTTTCATAGG
>CAMOKN010000180.1 GCA_946617595.1 uncultured Clostridia bacterium | reverse complement strand
GGAAAGCGGTGTCGATGTTTCGTCTTACATCAAGAAATACTATCTATAACGGATAACTCAGAGAGCTGTTACACAACGGTTCTTTCTTTTTTGCTCGATTTACTCAGAAGTACAAATTTTGTCTATCTGAAATGGTATACTTGTGTTGTCCCTGTCAAGCTCAGTGTCCACGGATATTCGTGTATAGGCGGCTATTTTCAGACTGTCCATGTTATAAATACACCTCATATCATTATTAACAACATTGTAAAATATTGATCCGGTTTTGTCAATAGCGAACGGATCTGAGTATTCCCAAAAATCAAAACAACACGATGTTGACATCATTAATCCGGTGTGTTATAATAACATAAGGGTAGCTCTAAAAACCGCTTTGAACAGAGAAAAAAATGAGTATAATTCTTATGCCGCTTTCAAAAGCGCATCCTTGCGCTCTTTTGGCGGCATAGCCAGATTATCCTGCTCTGGTGTCAAATGCAAGGTGAGGAGACTTGATGAAGCAGTTGGTGCAAGCAGTTCTTTTTCTCTCAAATGGGTTTTTAGAGGTTCCCATAAGCAACATAATACGCATTAGCACTCTGTCCCGCGAAACAGGTATGTTCCATGACAAAAAGGCAATTCATTCCGAAAAAGGGGAAATATCAGATGAAACAGAAAAGCACAGAAGATCTCTACGAGATGATCGAGCTTGACAGCGGAAGCTTTTTGGATAATATTGACGAAAACAAGCTGAATAAGTCAAACGTGCTCCTTTCAGAGTACTTTAATGAGCTTCTCTCCAGGCATAAAATGACTCCGCGGGATCTTGTTGATAGATCGAATATAAGTCAGTCTCATGTTTATCAGATGATAACCGGCACAAAAGGCGTAGGACGCGATAAGCTTTTAGTCTCCGCAATAGCAATGGGGCTTGATCTTGAAGAAACTCAAAAACTGCTTACACTCGGTCAGTGCGGTGTTCTCTATCCTAAAGTCAGACGCGATGCGGCTATAATTTGCTGCATAAAAGAACACATGGATCTGTATGATACAAACGAATGTCTGAGAAAAATAAACGAAAATGAGCTTTGACGAAGAATTTGCCA
The DNA here is from genome assembly GCA_946617595.1 of uncultured Clostridia bacterium. Taxonomy (GTDB): domain Bacteria; phylum Bacillota; class Clostridia; order Oscillospirales; family Ruminococcaceae; genus Ruminiclostridium_E. The sequence goes on along the minus strand of CAMOKN010000180.1, from coordinate 5,019 downwards.
ATACATACAAAAATGATTTCAGACTGCCGGAAAGGATTTCCGGGACATACAGTGTTTTTTCATGTCTGAAATATACGGAGGACAGACAGGTATTTCTCCTGATCGGCAAAGATAAGAGAAAATATATCCTTAAAACAGGTACCGGCGAGAACACAGACCGTCTCGAAAACGAGTACCGGATCGCTGCATACATAAACGGTGAATGCGGTTCAGATGAGTTTCCGCGCAATGTTCAGTTTTTCCGCGAAGGAAAAAATGCGTATTACATCAGAGAATACATAGAAGGGACAACGCTGCGCGACAAGATAGAAAAAGAAGGTCCCTACAGCGAAAAAGCAGCTTTGTCAGCAGCATATTCTATCTGTACGGTGTTAGAGAAACTGCATTCGCTCCCGGAAAAGACTATTTGCAGGGATATCAAACCGGAGAACATCATAGTATCCGATGACGGCAGTCTGCACCTGATCGACCTCGATGCCGCGCGTATCGTAAAAGAGGATCAGGATAATGATACGGTGTGTCTCGGTACGAGGACTACCGCAGCCCCGGAACAGTTCGGATTCGGTCAGACAGATGAAAAGACCGATGTTTATGCTGTCGGAATGCTGCTCACATATCTTGTGAGCGGAGGATATGATACCGGCTCAATGAAGCGAAGCCAGACCGCATCTGTCATAAAACGCGCCACAAGATTCGATCCCGATAAAAGATATCCTTCTATGCTAAGCATGAAAAAAGCGATGCGGCGCGGAAGCTTTGCACCGGCTGCGATCGCGCTGACCTGCATTATAGGGCTGGCGGCTGTTGCTGCATTTTTTATGATACCGAAACAGGATCCTTCCGATACTGCCGTGCCGGCTGGTGTGACAGCCCCGGAACCGTCAGAAACGAAAAGTAGTGAGACAGAAGACTCGGTCGTTACTGCTGATCCGATCAGCAGCGCCGATGACGATTATACGGAGATAAATCCCGGCTGGACAAAAAGCGGAGAGGGAGAATACTCCTACACCTGCGGATATGATGAGGAGCATATCGTTTTTACTCTTTCCGCAGATAAGTATTTTTCTCAGGAAGATCTGAAATGTACAGCGGTCTCTGTGAACTCGACAGGCGAAGAGATATGGGTATGCCTGGTAGCTCCTGACATGAGCGGAGAATGGTTCCACTCTACTCCTGTTAATATCACCGGACATAAGGAAAGAGTCATACTGGATATCCCGGACGGAGTAACGGGTAATATACTTCTGACCGTTGACGGACTGGAAAAAGACCACTCTGTAACAGTTTCGGATATTTTTTATTCAGACCGGAAGTACACCGGACCGGACATCTGGCTCAACAACGGCGACGGAAGCTATACATTCACCAAGGATTCTCTTGATTCATTGTCTTTGCCGATTGATACAACAGCCGACCTGACGTATATCAACTACGTTTACGCAGATATTGAAGTGACGGGCGAGATAATATGCGGCTTAGCAGGTTACAACGACAACGGGTTCGCTTATGTTGACGGTTATACTTTAGAAAATGAAACAAGACGGGTGTTCTGGGATCTTAACAGAAATGCCCACAACGGGAAAATAGCAAGTGAATTGGCATTTATCTGCTATTTTTTGTCGGACGAGCTTACTGTGACTATAAAAAATATCGTTCTTTCACAAGAGCCGGAGAACATGAACAGTGCCGCATAATGAAATATTGCCGGAAGCAGGATCGTGCAAATGCACGATCTTGTTTTTTCTTCTCGCAGCGTAACAAAAACAGGAAAAAGTGTGATATAATATAAAATAGCATATTTTACAAGAAATTGCAGTAAGAAACTATGCTTTAAGGAGGAACAATACTGACAAAAGAAAGTGAAGAAAGCGTAGTGCTTGTAGATTGCGAAGTAAAAAATAAGTAATAAAAATCTCCCACGGTTTTCAACTGTGGGAGATTTGTTATGTATTACTTCCATACATCACAATATAATTTCATATCCCGGACATTTGTCGTTTTGTTGAAATAATTATAAAAACATTGACATTTTATACCAAATGTGATATATTATAGTTACGACATTATTCCAACTGAATATTTCTTTCAAAAAGTGTGTACTTTTATCTATGGTAAAAGTGCAGGCTCTTCCTTGGCATACTTTTTGGAAGAATTATATGCAGTTGGAATGTGTAGCAGCAATAGAGCTGAGCATTTTTACAGGTGCGTGGCTCATTGCTGCGCACTTTTTGTTTGTGCAGTTAATATCATAATAGGAGGAACAAGATGAAAAAGAACAAACTCAGAAAATCATTATCGTGTATGCTTGCATTGATAATGGCGGCTGTCTCGGTTCCGGCTTATGCGGAAAGCGCACAGCCCGACACAGAGCCTGCTGCTTACACACAGCCCGACGAAGAGACACCTGCGGCGGACGAGCTTGGCGATAGTACCCCTAAAGGCGCGACTCATACCGAGGGCTATTACACCATTGACGATGAAGGATCACTCACCGGTTATTCGGGAAATGAAACTGTTGTTGTTGTCCCTTCGACTGTTGCCGGTATAACCGTCAAGGATATTGGCAAGGTATTTTATCAGAACAAAACAATAACCGAAGTTACTTTACCGGATACATTGGAATCGGTGAATTCCAGCAACAGCTTTTACAGCAGCTTTGGTAGTTGTACTTCTCTTGAAAGAGTAAACTTTGGCAAGGGTATTAAATATATAGGCTCGTACTCGTTTAGTGGTTGTAGTGCTCTTACAAGCCTTACATTTCCCGATTCTCTGGAAACAATAGAGTACAGAGCGTTTGCCAACTGTACCAATCTCGCAACTATAGATTTTGGAAAAGGAATAAAATACATAGGTGAATATGCTTTTATTGACTGCTCTAAGATCATTAGAGTTGATATTCCTGATTCGGTCACGGAGATAGGTGAAAGGGCTTTTTGTTTTTGCAACAATTGCGGCGTACTGAATATAGGTAAAAACGTAAAGACTATAGGTGCTGATGCGTTTCAGAATATGCCAATCGTAAGAGTAACGGTTCCCGATTCTGTTACTACAATAGGAGAAGCTGTTTTTTATGGCTGTAATAAACTTGTTAAAGCTACTCTTTCCAATAATCTTACAAGCATACCGGAGAAGTTATTTCAGAATTGCGACCAGTTGACCTCCATTATTATACCTGACAGCGTAACATCTATTGGCGATTCTGCGTTTAGTGGATGCAATTCTATGAAAAACGTAACATGGGGCAAGAACATTAGTACAATAGGTTATTGCGCTTTTTCCGGGTGTTTTGTTCTTGAAAGCATCACATTCACAAATGCACTTACAAGTATTGGCGGTAGTGCTTTTGTAGACTGTGCCGCCATAACTTCTGTAGATATTCCGGATAGTGTTACCGTACTTGGAGAAGGTGCTTTCAGTTCATGTACTAATCTTGCATCGGTAAAAATAGGCAAGGGGCTTAAAATATTGGCTTCACGTACATTTTCTTGTTGTTACTCCCTTGCTGAAATCGACATACCTGAAAATATAGAAGAGATCAAAGATTCATTTTATTGCTGCACCAGTCTGGAAGAAATCACGCTTCACGAGGGCCTTAGAATTATTGGAAGCCATGCTTTTGATAATACCGCGTTAAAATCAGTCATAATACCGGACAGCGTATATAAACTTGACGGTGAACCGTTTTACTGTTGTACAAAATTGACAACTGTTTATATCGGTTCCGGTATGACTGCTTTGACCAGCACTTTTAGTAGTTGTATTGAATTGAGTTACATAGGTCTTGACAAAGATCTTGAATCAATAGGAGATTACGTATTCACAAGTACCAAAAAGATAAGCGATATCTATTATACCGGCACAAAGGCGCGCTGGGAAGAGTTCTGTGAACTCAACCCCGACGCATACCTTATATCTATCAAGGATCAGTATGTGGTACACTGCACCGACGGCGATATAGTAGGTGCGAACGCTGACGAAAAGATAATTGACTATATAACTTTAACTGCTCCCACAAAGACTGAATATGTAGTCGGTGATAAACTCGATGTTACCGGCGGCTATGTAAATGTTTACTATACGACAAAGCCGACCGAATCAATACCGTTGACGCTTGACATGTGCTCCTACAATTTCAGCAATGCAGGTTCGAGGAGTGTCCTTGTAACCTACGGCGGTAAGACGGTATCTTTCTATGTAACGGTTGTTAAAAACACAGACGATGTAAAGACACTCCAGATATCCAAAAACCCGAACAAGCTTACATATTCGCTCAATGAAAAGCTCAACCTTACGGGCGGTGAACTCAAAGTAACATACGAGAGCGGCAAGACCGAGACTGTTTCCATGACAGATTCGCGTGTTACAACTTCTACGTTCAACAGCTCTACAGCGGGCAGCAAGACAGTTTATATTTACTTCCTCGGCAAGAGCGTTTCGTTATCTGTGAACGTTGTTTCCGGCACAGTAACGACTTCCGGCATCACTATCAACGGTATCGAATATCCCACACTTGCCGACGCTCTGAAATCAATTAAGACTTATGGCAACCATGAGATACTCGTCAGCAGCACTATCACAGAAAAATCGTCTCTGGCATTACCGAAGATCGTAACCAATGTTACTATCAGAACAACAAACGGCGCTGTCATCTACATGGCATCTCCTTCGATCGCCGCAAACAGCTGCAACCTCACTCTTGACGCGAGCATTGAGTCTTCTAAGTCAAACGCCAGGACTTTAACGATCAAAGCCGGAGCCGACAAAACAGTCACGATCAATCGCATTGAAACATCACTTCCGCTCACACTTTCGGGAGCAAAGACATCTCATTTTATTCTCAACACAAATTCTGCTTTGAATGTTCTCTCGGCAGCTACTGTAAATGTTGAGATCGCTTCCGGTACAACTGTGGTACTTAATGCCGGAAAACTCACACCAACAACTCTCTCCGGTGCCGGAAAAGTCATTGTATACGGCGCATCGACATTCAATATTGCAGACGCAGTAAAAGCAGTTAAT
>CAMOKN010000179.1 GCA_946617595.1 uncultured Clostridia bacterium | reverse complement strand
ATTGTTCATAGCTTTTATTCCTTTCTGCTTTGGTTGTCAATGCTCAAAGTTGAGAAGTTTTACAAATCCCGTAACCTTAAATATCCCCATAACCTCTTCGTTGGTGTTCCTTATGACCATAGAGCCGCGGTCCTTCATCATCTTCTGCATCTGGAGCAGTACGCGCAGCCCTGCCGACGATATATATTCAAGCTCCTTCATATCAAAAGTAAGGTCTTTAACGCCCTCAACCTCCTTCAGAAGCTCTTCCTCGATCTCATTGATATTCAGCGAATCCACTTCGCCGGTAAGTGCCACTGTCATTGCAGTTCCGTCAGCCGATTTCTCTACTTTCATATTTTTATCCCTTTCTTTTATCAGCCTGCCTGCAGGTCTATTGTTTTTATCATCGTAAATATGTTCTGTTCATTTCTCCGTTCGTAAGAGACACTGTCCATCGTTTCCTTGACTATAAATATGCCGAGTCCGCCTATCGGAGTTTCGTCGAGCCCGAGATCAAGATCGGGATCCTCCCTTGAAAGCGGATCAAACGGACAGCCTCTGTCCGTGAACGATATTACCGCGCGTATCGGCGGAGACTTGATCCCGCCCACAGTGTCGAATGTTATCAGCGCCTTTCCCTTTCCCGGAGTGTAAGCATAGCTGACAATGTTTATGTATATCTCCTCAACACACAGCTTTATCTGCCGTATCTGCCTCTCTGACGCGCCGCATTCGTCAAGAGCGTCCCGCAGAAAGTCAAATACCTTCGCAAGATTCTCCCTCGTCGCGTCAACGGTGATCTGCTTCATCTCTGCCTCCTTCCCGCGGTCAGGGATACAGGAATTTCTTCCCGCTGCCAGGCTCCCGATATTCATATAACCATAATATATATCCAATACTCATTATATCAACACAACGTGATTTTGTCAATAGTTTTGACCGGTGCAATCAGTGAAAATCCACGCGCCCGCGCAGGATAAATAACACCGGTACACAGGTTACAGCAAAAAGCCGGAGCCGCTGTTCAGGCGTCTCCGGCATATTCGGTCAAGCTGTTTCACTCGCCGTCATTAACAAACTTCACGATCTCATCTGCCGTGATACGTTTCTGCTCCTCCGGCGTGATCGTTGCTTTTCCGTCGCCGTTCTGTTCTCCGTAAGAGCCAAACTGTGCATGATTGCCGCCCTCGATGAAGTACTCATATACCCTGTCTGCGAAAAAGCCCTTGCTTTTCTCATATCGCTTCGGCGACATCACCCGATCCTCCGTTCCGAAGATCATGCAAACAGGAATGTTCTTGTCGATATCACTGTACGGATATGATGCAAGAAGAACAAGTCCGTCAATATCGTTTTCCGTTTCTAAGCAGTACTCCGCCGCCGCAACCCCGCCGAGGGAATGCCCGGACATATACCATTTGTCGTATGTGTGAGATGCAATTATCTTGTTCCCGGTGTCAACGCCGAAAAGCGCTATGTGAAACGGCATATCCGCCAGAAATGTGTCAATGCCGTTTTCCGCCAGCCTGTACATGATCTCCGCATAGGCTTCCTGCTCAACAAGCGCGCCGGGATAAAATATCAGCGCCTTGTCCTCCCCGGGACCGTCGAAAAAGTATGTGCTCCCTTCGCGCGTAACAGTCACTTTTTCGCCGCTTTCAAGATAAGACAATGCCGACGGTTCTGCGCGGTAATACACAAGCGTTACGAACAGGTAAGCTGCCGCCGCGGACACAGCTCCCGCGCCGAAAATGACGATCAGAGACTTTGAAAAGGAAAGAAGCTCTTTGTGCCTCAGCTTACGGACAATGCCGACGGTCAATAAAACGATCTCGCCTATCATAATAAAAGAAATGATAGTGAGAATAATGGTTATAGCAGTCATTTAACCACCCTTTGAATTTTTTCCGGTTTTGTATTGATAAAAGCAAGAAGGATAATTGTAATACGGAGAAAATAATCCGCCCTCAGATGAAACTATAGGCGGATTCGAGGCTGTTGAATGACTAAGATGTTTCTCGGGCAGATACAGCAAATCAATTTTTAGTGAATAATGAAAAATGAATAGTGAATAGTGAATAATACAGAAACGGCGCACAGAATTTCGTGCCCGAGTATTATAATTTATTCATTATTCACTATTCATTCTTCATTGAGGCGCTGTCAAGCGCCGTTTCTGTCTTTGCCGAACACTTTGGATTTTTGCAAGACTTGCGTGATACGACACAAAAATCCGCCCACAGATGAATCAATAGGCGGATTCGCCGCCCGCCGTCGCGGGCTGGTCGGAGCGACAGGATTCGAACCTGCGGCATCGAAGTCCCAAACTTCGCGCGCTACCAACTGCGCCACGCCCCGAAAACTATCAAGAGTTGTTCTTATAATTATACACCTGCGAACAAGACGTGTCAACCGTTTGCGAAAAATTTTTCAAAATCTGAGAAAAAATTGGGTTTACCTGTTTACAAATTGGTAAAAATGTGGTATTATTAATTCAGTGCATACCTTTTGTGCTAACAGGTAATGCAATGCGAAAACCGGCAGATGCACGGGTCGCTTAAAATTAAGGAGGTTGTTTTCCAATGGCAAGAAAAAAACTTACAATGGACGGTAACAATGCTGCCGGTCACGTGTCATACGCGTTTACCGAAGTAGCTGCGATCTACCCCATTACCCCGTCGTCCGTTATGGCTGAAGTAACGGATTCATGGGCTGCAGCAGGCAGAAAGAACATCTTCGGTCAGGAAGTTCAGATCGTTGAGATGCAGTCCGAGGGAGGAGCTGCAGGTGCAGTTCACGGTTCCCTCTCCGCAGGCGCTCTGACCACTACCTACACAGCTTCACAGGGTCTTCTTCTGATGATCCCGAATATGTACAAGATCGCAGGTGAGCTGCTTCCGAACGTTATCCACGTTTCGGCTCGTGCTCTCGCTTCCCATGCTCTTTCGATCTTCGGTGACCACAGCGATATCTACGCATGTCGTCAGACCGGCTACGCTATGCTCTGCTCCACGAACCCCCAGGAAGTAATGGACCTCGGCGCTGTAGCTCACCTCTCCACCATCAAGGGAAGAGTTCCTTTCCTCCACTTCTTCGACGGCTTCAGAACCTCTCACGAGATCCAGAAGATCGAAGTCTGGGATTACGATACACTCGACAAGATGGTTGACAAGGACGCTGTCGCAGCATTCCGCAACAGAGCTCTCAACCCTGAGAAGCCCGTTCTCCACGGCTCCGCTCAGAACCCGGATATCTTCTTCCAGGCAAGAGAAGCTTCCAACACCTACTACGACAAGATCCCCGAGATCGTTACCGAGTACATGGACAAGGTAAACGCTGAGATCGGTACAGATTACAAGCTCTTCAACTACTACGGCGCTCCCGACGCTGAGCAGGTAATAGTTGCTATGGGTTCCGTAAACGATACTATCGAAGAGACTATCGATTACCTCCTCAAGCAGGGCAAGAAGGTAGGTCTCGTTAAGGTAAGACTGTACAGACCTTTCGTTTCTTCCGCTTTCGCAGCTGCTATCCCGTCCACTGTAAAGAAGATCACTGTCCTCGACAGAACAAAGGAGCCCGGCTCCATAGGCGAGCCTCTCTACCTCGATGTAGTAGCAGCTCTCAAGCAGGAGAACAAGTTCCAGGATGTTCCCGTATTCACAGGCCGTTACGGTCTCGGCTCCAAGGACTGCACTCCCGCACAGATCATCTCCGTTTACAACAATACCGAGAAGCCCCGCTTCACGATCGGTATCACAGATGATGTTACAAACCTCTCGCTCCCGATCACCGAAAATCCGAATACAACTCCCGAAGGCACAACATGCTGCAAGTTCTGGGGTCTCGGCTCTGACGGTACTGTCGGCGCGAACAAGAACTCTATCAAGATCATAGGCGACCATACCGATATGTACGCTCAGGCTTACTTCGAGTACGACTCCAAGAAGTCCGGCGGTGTTACAATCTCGCATCTGCGTTTCGGCAAGTCCCCGATCAAGTCCACTTACTTCGTTAACAAGGCAGACTTCGTTGCATGTCATAACCCGTCTTACATCGACAAGTATGATATGGTTCAGGACGTAAATCCCGGCGGATCCTTCCTCCTCAACACCCAGTGGACAGTTGACGAGCTTGACGAGAAGCTCCCCGCTCCCGTTAAGGCTTATATCGCAAAGAACAACATCAACTTCTATATCATCAACGCTATCAAGGTAGCAAGAGAGATCGGTCTCGGCAACAGAACCAACACTGTTCTCCAGTCCGCATTCTTCTCTATTGCAAAAATCATACCCGCTGAAGATGCTATCAAGTACATGAAGGCTGCTGCTCTCAAGTCCTTCGGCAAGAAGGGCGAGGACGTAGTCAACATGAACTACGCTGCTATCGACAAGGGTGCAGGCGAAGTCATCAAGGTTGACGTTCCCGCTTCCTGGGCAAACGCAGAGGGTGAACTTGCAAAGCACCACTTCGAGGGTGACAACAAGTTCCTCATAGACTTCGTAAACAAAGTTCAGGTTCCCGTAAATGCAATGCGCGGCAACCAGATCCCTGTATCCACATTCGTTGACATCGCTGACGGTACATTCCCGCAGGGTACTGCTGCATTCGAGAAGCGCGGCATAGCTGTTGACGTTCCCGAGTGGAATCCCGAGAACTGTATCCAGTGTAATATGTGCTCTATGGTCTGCCCGCACGCAGTTATCAGACCTGTTATCCTTGACGAAGCTGAGGCTGCAAACGCTCCCGAAGGCACAAAGACACTCGATGCTACCGGACTTGCAGGCAAGAAGTTCACAATGGCTATCTCCGTTATGGACTGCACAGGCTGCGGTGTCTGCGCAAATGTATGCCCCGGCAAGAAGGGT
>CAMOKN010000178.1 GCA_946617595.1 uncultured Clostridia bacterium | reverse complement strand
GAACCGTATTATGATAGGGCTTCGCCCTATGACCTGACCAGGGCTTACGCCGCCCTGGACCGGCGCCAGCGTGACGCTGGACCCAGTACCGCTCCGCGGAACTTGAAAAGATACATCACAGGACGATAGATTTGTATTTACAGAGAATAACAAACCGAGGTGCTGCACCCGTCCATAGAAGAGTGTCACCCACGGATTCGCAGCGGCGCGTCCGCCGCAAATCCCGATTTATTGTATTAATATCAACCAAACAAAATGATATATCATAATAAAATTTTATCATATTACATAAAAAATGTCAATAGATGCAGAGAACAAACGGTATCAACATATCAGTCGGCAGAAAAACAGCAGTGTACATTTCGCACACTGCTGTATCTGTTATTCTGTAATATCGTTCTCGTCGAAGATATCGCCGCACTCGGGGCAGAACTTCGGGGGCTTTTCGGGATCCGGAGGAACCCAGCCGCACTTATCGCATTTATACTTCTTCGGAGCCTCAGGCTTGGGCTTTCCGCACTCAGAGCAGAACTTCTTTGTGTTCTGAGCGCCGCACTCGCAGGTCCATGTGAGTGGCTCTACCTTGGGTTTGTCTTCGCCCTTCTTTGCACCGCACTCAGAGCAGAATTTCGCAGTGTTTTCAGCGCCGCAGTTTGAGCATACCCATTTTTCGGGATCCGCAGGCTTGGGCTTTCCGCATTCGGAGCAGAACTTCTTTGTGTTCTGAGCGCCGCATACGCAGGTCCATGTATCAGCTGCCGGAGCCGCCGGAGCTGCATTCTGCTGTGGAGCTTGCTGCTGAGGCTGCTGGGTGTTGTAAGAACCCATAAGGTTTGCACCCATATTCATCATCTGACCCATACCCATAACGCCCATCATTCCGCCGCCGGAGCCTGTGTTTGAACCCATAGCTTCGATGCCGTTCGCGATGCTCTTGTTCATCATTGCCTTCTGTACACGGTCATCAAGCTGAGTATCCGCTTCGAGACGTGCGCCGAGACGCTTCTTTGAATCCTCGGAAAGTGTTACCGGTCCTCTGAACGCAACGCGCTTGATAGTGAAGCCTCTCTCTGTCCAATCGACAGCATTTCTCGAAGCTTCCTGCGCAAGCTGTGTAAGATGAGTCTGGATCTTTGCATACATTACGCCCTGATCTGAAAGTGCTGAAAGACCGCCAAGAAGAGCCTGTATGAATTCACCCTTGTACTGATCCTTGCCGAAGATATCCTGCGCCATTACGTCACCGGCATCTACACCCTTCGGGCATACCTCGGTATAGAATCTTACCGCTGCTTCTGCATCGGGGATCTGTATTGAGAATGAACCGTAGCATTTCAGTTCGATAGATGTATTATAATACGGATCGAAGTAAGGCATAGGCTCACTTGTTCCGAACAGCAGATCGGGTATTTCCTGAAGGTTAATATATACGACCTTCTGTTCTGCTGCAGGGGTACCGCCGTAGGTGAAACGGCTGAGCAGGTCTTTGAGAGAATCCTTGATATTGCCCGCAAAAATAGACGGAGCAGTCGAGTTATCAAGAATATATCGTCCGGGTTCAGTAACTATGTTTGTGATCTTACCGTTATCAATGGTAAGCATACAGGTACCGGTCTCAACCATGATAGCGGAGCCGTTGCTGATGTAGTTATCCGTTCCCTTGGTGTTGCTGGATCTTGACGAACCTTCGTTCATCTTGGTGCCGACCTTGAGCAGAGTCTTGTTGTTGATAGAAGCACAGTGTATGGTTTCCTTCCAGGTATCGCCGAGAGTTCCGCCGAGTGCGCCTATCGCAGCTTTGATAAGTCCCATTGGTTATCATTTCCTTTCATTTATAAAAATATTTATTCATTTCTTTCAGGAAATACCGCATAAATACACACGCTCTTTATGCGGTATTTCCTTTATCTGATAAAATTATAATCCGACACAAGCCAGCTTTTATAGACCTGTTCGGTAATACCTGTTCCGCAGAACTTGCACACTATCTTTCCACCTACCGCATACACGGGAGCGCCGCAGTTCGGGCAGTTGTGCGAATACGTGAGAGATGTAGCATTTTCGGCAAAATCCCTGCCGTAGCTGAGTGTGATGCTTCCTGCCATCTGTGTGGGATTTTCGGGCTTGTTATGCTTACCGTCCTCGAAATAGTGACAGCACTGAAACGAGATCTCAAATTTCGCTGTGGCAGTCTCGCTTGTGCTTCTGTAATCTGCGATAGCAGTCCTGTGGATCCTGATCTCGTCGTAATGCTCAACGACGTTTCTGCTGTTATTGTCGCAAATTATATTATACACTTTTTCTTTTACGGTATCGGTGGCATTCTCGATCTTAGCGGTATTTCCGCTTTCTATCGCGGTCATTATCGAGACTAAAGCCGTACTTGCCATTTCGAGGAATCTCTCATACGTCATATCCGGAAAGTCTCTCATCAGGCGCGGTTTATACACAGCGGAAACATTTGAGATCGGTTTCGGTGTGCTCACCTCGTCCTTCAGACCTTTTCCGATATAATCGGCGGTCTGTTTAAGGTTCATATTCAGGTATTTTTTTGTGGCTCTGCCGAGCCTCCACCTGATGTACAGAACCAGACCGGCGATCGTAAGAAGGATAATGACGATTATTATAAGTGTTACAAGTATCGGACTCATTACTGCTGAGCGGAGCCGCCGTTATTGCCCGTATTATCGGAATTGTTGTTCGTATTTCCGCTGTTCGGGACTTTTATTCCCTCGTCCTTTGTATCGTCACGTACTACTGTTATCTCGCTCATTACCCAGCTGTAAAGACCGGTGGTAACGGTAGAGCCGCAGTATGCGCACTTTCCTGTGCTGGAGATCTCAAGCGGAGCGCCGCAGTTCGGGCAGGTGTGACCGTTCATATTGTTGTCTTCGGCGCCTATGGTCTTTGTACCGACTGAGCGCATCAGTTTGATAAGGTGACGGAAATCCCAGCGGGTATTCTTGTCGCCTCTGATGATTTCTCCGGTATTGTCATCTGTCTGATAGTCGATGCAGCGTGCATTCAGATAGACCGTGAGGTACTCATACTCATTGTCGCGCACATAGCTTGTAAGGTATGATGTGTTCACGTTGATGCTCTCATAGTGATAAGTTACGTGCTGATCTATCTTTGACTGTATCTGTCTTGCTGTCGTATTGTAAAGATTTGAGTGGAGAACAGGCTGGATAAGTGTTACATCACGCTTGTTCCATGCGTTGAGGTAATCCATATAGACTTCTTTTACAAAAGCGTTTATGTCGCCGGCGGTAAAGTTGGGATCGTCCTGTTTTATAATGGATTCTATCTGTGCTGTTCTGTCGGGAACAACGACATTTCTGCCCTGACCGCCGCCTACTGCCGAACGGACTCCGCCGCCCTGTGGATTACCGCCGTTGCCGCCCTTGTTTTTGGAGGAAATTATTGCAATTATGATGATAGCAATAACAACAACAGGGATCACCCAGCCCAGGGGACCTCCGCCGCCTCCGCCGCTGCCGTCGTTCGTATAACCGCTGTATCCCGAACTCGAATCACGGTCATCGTCATAGTCATTGCTGCCGAAGTCGAAACTGCTGTAGTCGTTATAGTCATAATCGTTGAAATCTGCATGAGCCGCAAACGAGAATATCATCAATGCAGACATAATTACAGCGAGAATGAGAGAAATTTTCTTTTTCATAATGTTCCTCCGAGTATGTATCATGAATAATACACCTTTATAATAATAACATCATTCTTCTCAAAAGTCAAGAGGATTTTTATTTGTTCTGTGCATTATCAGTATGAGATACTCCGGGCGCCGTTTTTCATGTTTATCAGACGGGATAACTTTTTTAGTAACTGTTGACAAATCGCAGCCGAAGTATTATAATAAATTTAGTAACTGTTATACTATGGCAGAACAGAAAGGACTTGATACTTATGGCTTATATTTTAGGTGTTGACATCGGGACATCCGGTACCAAAACAGTGCTTTTCGATGAGCAGGGAAATGCCCTCTCCTCGGCTACATACGAATATCCTCTTTACACTCCGCAGAACGGCTATGCCGAGCAGGATCCGGAGGACTGGTGGAGAGCTGTAGTCAGCGGTATCTCCGATGTTATCGCGGAAAGCGGAGTTCCTTCCGCTGAAATAAAGGGCATAGGACTTTCCGGACAGATGCACGGGCTCGTAATGCTCGATGCCGACGGAAAAGTGATACGCAAAAGCATAATCTGGTGCGATCAGAGAACTTCTAAGGAAGTCATTGAGATCACCGAAAAGGTCGGACACGAAAAGCTCGTCGAGATCACCGCAAATCCCGCTATCACAGGATTCACAGCCGCGAAGATAATGTGGGTGAAGAACAACGAGCCGAAGAATTATGAGCGCTGCCGCCATATCCTTCTTCCGAAAGACTATATAAGATATATGCTGACCGGCGAGTTTGCAACAGAAGTTTCGGACGCGTCCGGAATGCAGCTCCTCGATATCCCGAAGCGGCAGTGGTCTGATGAAGTGCTTGAAAAGCTCGGTATCGACAAGTCGCTGCTCGCAGAAGTATATGAAAGCCCCGAGATCACCGGTAAAGTAACAAAGAAAGTCGCTGAAATGACAGGGCTTGCAGAGGGAACTCCGGTAGTCGGCGGTGCCGGTGACAACGCTGCTGCGGCTGTGGGAACAGGAGTCGTAGAAGACGGAACAGCGTTCACAACGATAGGTTCGAGCGGTGTCGTATTTGCGCATACCTCCGAGATCTCCATAGACAAGAAGGGCAGGGTGCATACTTTCTGCTGCGCTGTACCGGGCTGCTGGCACGTAATGGGCGTTACGCAGAGTGCCGGACTCTCGCTGAAGTGGTTCAGGGACAATCTCTGCTGGAGTGAAATGGAGACTGCAATAAATATGGGTGTAGATCCGTATTACCTTACCGATAAGGCGGCTATGGAAGTTCCTATCGGTGCGAACAGACTCCTTTATATGCCGTATCTGAACGGTGAGCGCACACCTCATCTTGACCCGAATGCAAGAGGCGCGTTCATAGGGCTGTCAACTATGCACAAAAAGAAGGACATGATAAGAGCCGTCATGGAAGGAGTTTCATATTCTCTGCGCGACTGTATCGAGGTAATGAGAGAGATGCGTATAAACGTAAGCGATATGATGGCGTGCGGAGGCGGCGGAACTTCTCCTCTGTGGAGACAGATGCTTGCAGACCTTTACGGGTGTCCTGTGAAGACCACACAGAACAAGGAGGGTCCGGCTCTCGGAGTCGCACTTCTTGCGGCTGTCGGAACAGGTATCTATTCGAGCGTTCCCGAAGCCTGCAAAGCGGTTATCAAGGAGGACAAGATACAGCAGCCTGTTGCTGAGAACAGTGAGAAATACGAAAAGGTATATGAACTTTACAAAAAGCTGTATCCGAGAATGAAACAGACATTTGCGGAACTTGCGGAACTGTGATGTTCATATCACTTCAAACTGTGAAAGGAAGTGAATGCAATGAGATTCAGAGAACTTGACAAAGAATGGCAGAGAGTGTTTGAGCTGAGCTGGCAGTCCTACTGTGAGGGAAATCTTCCGATCGGCGCGATCATCACCGATGATGACGGAAATATCCTGTCGGTAGGAAGAAATCATTATATCACCACAAAGAGATTTCCGAACTGCAAGGTCGATCATGCCGAGACTGAGTGCATACAGCAGCTCGATATACAGAAATTCCCCGATCTTAAAAGCTACACGCTCTATACGTCTATGGAGCCATGCCCTATGTGTATAGGCACTATAATCATGAGCAATCTCAAACGTGTACGTGTCGCAGCCCGTGACGCATGGGCGGGTGCTTCGGATATCTGCATAAAAAATGCCTACGCTAACAAGAAGGCGGTTGAGGTCGTGTTTGCTGACGATTTTCTTGCGAATATGCAGATCGCGTGGCAGGGTTCTGTCGAGCTGAAGCGAAACGGTTCTGACTGCGAGGTCTATAAGAGCTTCATGGAGATGTACCCTGTAGGTGCATCGGCTGCTTACAAGCTTTACAGCGAGGGTATTGCCGATAAATTCATAGATGATCGTGCGACAGCTGAGCAGATGTTCGACCGGACGGCAGAGATACTTGAGGAAATACATGAATAGTTTCACGTTAAAAGCAGTAAGGTGTGAGTTCTTTCACACCTTGCTTGCTTTTTGCACAAAAAAAGATATCCGCGGACAGACGTATTGTGCATCTGGACGAAAATCCGCAGATGATCCGGATTTATAGAAATATTATGCAACCAAACAGTACCTCACAGCGTTTATATATATGGAAAAGGAAATGTGACGGCTGACAGTCACATCGGAAGAAGGTGAGAAATTGGCATTTATCGAAGTAAAAAATCTGAAAAAGGTATATAAGCTCGGAAACGAAAAAGTATATGCGCTCAGAAAGATAGATCTTGAAATAAAAAAAGGCGAGATCTGCTGCATACTCGGAACATCAGGATCCGGAAAATCTACGCTGCTGAATATGCTTGCCGGTCTTGAAAAGCCCACAAAAGGCGATATATTCATAAACGGAACCAATATCGCAAAGCTTTCTGAAAAAAAGCTTGCAAGATTCAGACAGGAAAATACCGGATTTGTTTTCCAGTCCTATAACCTTATAAATCAGTATAATGCTATTGAAAATGTCGGAATGCCGCTGATGTTCAAAGGGACGAACAGGGTAAAGCGGGATAAGGAATCCGCAAAAATGCTCAGACTTGTCGGGCTTGGTGACCGTATGAAGCATCGCCCGAATCAGATGTCCGGAGGACAGCAGCAGCGTGTCGGTATCGCAAGAGCTTTTGTAGCAAAACCGAATGTGGTGTTTGCCGATGAGCCTACCGGAAATCTCGATACCAGGACCACCGATGATGTAATGCGTCTTATGGTGAAGATGTGCAGGAAATACGGGATCACGCTCGTGCTCGTAACACATGATCTCGAGATCGCGGATTATGCCGACAGGATAGTGCATATCATCGACGGCGAGATCACAGGGATCGAAGATCATGTATCTGCTTATGTGCCGGAAGACGACACCGGTGATACCCCGTCGGAAAAGGAAAAAATCGAAATCGGACAGAACAGAGAGGATAAGACAAATGAACCTTTATAAAAGATTATTGGCAGGTCTGCTTGCGGCAGCTATAACGGCATTCTCGTGCGCTCCGGCAGTATATGCCGAATATGATGAAAACGATACGGAGATCACAGAAGATCCTGAGGATCAGATACCTGTGCTCAGTATGAGTAAAAAGAGCTATACAATGCACGCAGGGCAGAAAGTATTTTTCCCGGTGGAGTTTTCTTACAAGAAAACAGGGAAGTTCGGTATGATAAAAATAAAGGCTTCCTGCGCATCAGATGAGATCATAGTAGATGATACCGTAAAGACTGTCACAAGCATTGAACAGTATGTTACGGTAAATGTTGAAGCACCTGTTTCTGCCGCTGCCGGAAAATACGGCATAGATATAGAAGCAGAGATATATGGTGATGACGACGAAGTCATCAGCACACAGCATTTTACCGTTGAGATGATCGTAAAGAGCGATCTCGATATCACGGCGGTCACCATAGATTCATACAAAACCAGCAAGTCTGTGATAAAGCCCGGAGATCACTTTGATCTTACCGTTACTCTCAAAAATACTTCCGGAGCTGATATAAAGGAAGCAGAGCTTGAGCTTACGGGGCTTGATCCGACAAAGTTTATTCTTGACAGCGGATTTTCAAAGCAGTATGTCGATATCCCGAACGGAAGGACAGGAAATGTCAGATTCTCACTGATCGCTCAGAGCGGCATTGCCTATGTTCGTGAAAGCATCGGACTCTCACTTTCTTATGCGATAGATAAGAAAAAAGCCGACACATACCGCGAGGTCAGCACCACGGTACTTCTCACCTGCGAGCCTGACTCCGCAAGCGCTCAATACGGAGATCACGACCTTGTAATGAAGGATTATTCGATCAGCAGCAGTGCTGTCAAAGACGGCACCAAATTTGATCTGACGCTTGAAATGAAGAATAACAGTGCTGTTGATATATCATCGGCGCGTGTTTCCGTTAATCCGGACGGAAGCAAATTCTCGCTGGAGAGCGGACTCGGCTACAGCGACTTTGATATAAAGGCAGGTCAGACAAAGAAGATCACTTTCAGACTTATAGGCGGTCCCGGGATATCTTCTATAAGAGAAAGCATACCGGTCCAGATAGATTTCGGCACCAATTCTTCGACCGTATATGCGGCTGTTACCTGCGCTCCTGCTGCTGAAAAGCAGGACGAGAGCATCGGAAAGTATGATCTCGAAGTAACCGGATATAACATAAGTGTTGATACTGTGGCGGAAAACACTGTATTTACGCTGACCGTGAATGTCAAGAACACAGGAAACAAAAAAATAGAGAAGGCACGTCTGAATGTTCAGAATCTTGACGGTACGAAATTTGCAATAGACAAGGGACTTACATACAGTGTATTTGATATTGCGGCCGGCGAATCGAGATCCATTTCTTTTGATCTTATCGGCTGCTCGGGCATATCATCTGTACGTGAGGTGATACCGATAGAGCTTGAGTACGGAGCAAACAATGTTCCGGTATATGCTACAGTAAAGTGTCTGCCAAAGGAGGGTACAGGCTCCGACGATGACGGGAAGACGGTATTTGCTCCGAATATAATCATAGAGAGCTATGAGTTCGGCGGTGCCTATGTTACAGCCGGAACACAGTTCCCGCTCTCGCTTGTTATCAAGAATGTTTCATCGAGCGCTGTTATAGAGAATCTTAAAGTCACAATAAGCGGAAGCGCTTCTGTTATCGACGGCAGCATGGCATTTTCGCCCGCGAATTCGTCAAATTCATTCTTTTTTGAGAAGTTAGATACAAAGCAGACCGAGACAATAAATATGGATCTGCTCGCAAAATCTGACGCAGTTCCGAACAGCTATCCCGTTGAGATAGCGTTCTCATACGAGTATTCGGTCGGAAAGCAGCGTTTTCAGGCAAACGGAAATGTCGAGACGATCACGATACCTCTCCGTCAGGAAGACCGTCTTGTGGTGAACGAACCGGAGATCCCGAACTGGGGAGTTTCTGTAGGTGAAATGATAACTATAAACACCAGCCTTGTAAATAAGGGCAAGAGCGCGGTGTACAATGTTACCGCAACGGTAGAAGGCGACGGTTTCAGCTCAGAGACACCTTCATACTATATCGGCAACATAAACAGCGGCAGTGAGGAGTATTATGACGCAAAGCTCACACCGTTCATGGACGGTGATATAAGCGGTCAGCTTGTATTCACCTATGAGGACGCGAACGGCGAGGCTAAGGAAAAGCGCATTCCGTTTACTTTCACAGCGATGAGTTTCAGTTATGATGAAGGTAATTTCGGTATTGACGACGGTTTCGGTATCGACGGCGGAATGGACATGATGCCCGAAGAGCAGGCAGACTACACATGGGTATGGTTCGTTGTCGGCGGCGGAGTTATTCTGATAGCCGGTGTTATCGTACTGATAGTTGTATTGCACAAGAGAAAGAAAAAAGCAGAATTAGAGGACGACGATGAAGATAACTGATATGCTTGTGATGTGTCTTCGCAATCTGTGGAGACGAAAGGGAAGGACTCTTCTCACGGTTATAGGCGTTGTTATCGGATCCTGCGCGGTGATCGTAATGATCTCTCTCGGACTCGGAATGAGTCAGGCGATGGACGGAATGCTTGCTTCATGGGGAGATCTTACCGCGGTCACGATCTATAACGGCGGGGGCGGAATGATGTACTACGAAGGCGCTTCCGGCAGCCCCGATACCGAAAAGCCAAAACTGAATGATGAAGCGCTCGAAATGCTCAGAAACATAGATCATGTTTCGTATATAGTACCCAAGATGCAGGTCAGCGGCGATATGATAACGATAGTTGCCGGCAAGAATGACAGGTACAGGATGCAGTGGGCGGATGTCATAGGTATAGATTTTTCGCTTATCGACAAAATGGGATATGCCGCAGAAGAAGGCGAGCTTCCGAATGAGCACAACAAGGACAGCTCGATCGTATTCGGAAATGAGGTAGCCTATCAGTTCATGGATACCAAGAAGCATGGTCAGTCGGCATATACCTATAAGCAGATGCTTCCGGACGGCAGCTATTCAAAACCGTTCGTTGAGCCGGTCGGTGAAACGATAAAGATAGGTATAAACAATTCAAAAAAGCAGAATGAAGACGGTACATACCAGTACGGCGGAAGGGGCTACGAATATAAGCTTACGGGAACCGCCGTTCTGGCGCAGGACGTTCAGTACGAAACTCCTTGGAGCATATTTGTTGACATAAATACTGCGAAAAAGATGATCGAGGATTATAACCGTCTTAACAGTATAAAGAATGCAAAGACTCCCGAATACACGCAGGTGAAGATCGTTGTCGATGATCTGAACAATGTCGATCATGTGCAGGAAGCGGTCGAGGAGCTCGGATTCAATGCTTCGAGCATGGCTCAGACCCGAAAGGAGATGCAGGGACATCTCGGTATCATACAGCTCGTACTCGGAGGACTTGCGGCGATAAGTCTGCTTGTAGCGGCAATAAGCATTACCAATACAATGATAATGTCAATATATGAACGCACACGCGAGATCGGTATAATGAAGGTGCTTGGCTGCTTTATCGGAAATATCCGCATAATATTCCTCATGGAAGCCGGACTTATCGGACTTCTCGGCGGTATAATCGGCACGATCATCAGCTATACTATCTCGATAATAATGAACTCTCTCGGCGGTTCATTCGTTTCGGAATTTCTCGGCATCTATTCCGACGGAAGCAGTCCGATCAGCATAATTCCTCTCTGGCTGGTACTGCTTGCTCTGGCGTTTTCAACGGTCATCGGACTTATATCGGGTTTTTATCCCGCAAACCGCGCAGTACGTATAAGTGCGCTTGAAGCCATTAAGAACGAGTAAAGAAAGTCGCTTACGCTTGAGATCGGGGCTCTGCTTTGATTGCCTTATATGCGCGCGTCGTGCGCGCTCTTGGGCAATCAATCGCTGCATCATGCAGCGACCCCGTCCCCGGCAGGGTTCCGCCCT
>CAMOKN010000177.1 GCA_946617595.1 uncultured Clostridia bacterium | reverse complement strand
CATTATTCCCATAACGCAGAGGATCTTTGATGTGGGATTGCAGCTGTGTACGGTATTAAGGAACTTTGCATATTCGTCAACATACTTCGCGTATCTTTCCTCGTGACCGGTACACCAGCTGTTGTCGTTGGTGCCGAGGTTTACAACGATGATATCGGGAACGTATCTGCTGAAATCCCAGTTTATATTCTGCGGTTCAAGTCCGTCGCGGTCATCGAATCTCTGGTAGGAAAAACCGAGCTTTGTGTAGTAGGGCGGGAGAAGCTGGTCTGTAAGCGGGGGCTTGTCGGGGGAGTCCACATAACCGGAGATGATGCCCCAGCCGCTTATGGAGAATGCACGGACATCTGCGTCAAGAAGCTGAGCGGTCTTGTATGAATACGCTTTTGTGAAGTCCTCAGTTGCCGTCTTGAATCCGATATTCGGGTCATTTACGTCCACGCCGTACCCGCAGGTTATCGAATCTCCGATAATCTCAAGCTTCAGTTTCTTGTCGGGTATCGGCGTTATCACGCCGTCACAGATTATCGGGTAAATACCGAGGTTGGACATTGCGCATTCGGACAGCTTTATAAGCTTGATATCCGCGTCAATTTCTCCTTCGATGGTAAGAGTCCTTGTAACGCTGTCAAGCTGACCTTCAATTTTCCGCTCCCCGTCAACATACAGAGCGTATCTTGCCCAGTTAAGATCGTTATCCGGTATCTCCGCCGACTTGTCACCCACAAGCTTTATATTCAGCCCGTTTCCCTTGTAGTGACATTCAAAACCGCTTCCGGAAAGCGAGCACCAGTATATCCCGTCCTCATCATACATTCCGCGGCCTGTCAGCTTCATATAGTTTTCGTTGATGATGTATCTGTTCATTTTGCAGCCTCATTTTCTTCGGATCTCTGTCCGAGCTTCTTTTCGGTATGTGTCATAAGTCTCTTGATATTTTCGCGGTGCATACAGATCAGCATTACGCCTATTACTGCAGCAAGTCCGAAGTTTATCCACGACGCGCTGTCATTCTGCATAAGCGAGAAAATCAGAACACAGAACGGGTAGCAGGCAGCGGCTGTGATCGAACCGAGGGACACATAGCGCGAAATAGCCACAACTATTGCAAAGATAATGAACGGAACGACTCCCGCTATCCAGTTTATCGCAAGCATAGCTGCGAATGTGACAAGCACGCCCTTACCGCCCTTAAAGCCGTAATATACCGGAAAAACATGACCTATAACTCCGAAAATACCCGCCATATAATTGATCCATGTCCAGCCGTCGGCATGAGAGTAAGTATCTATACCGAGCAGGAATCTGAAGAGAAAATGCACGATAACAATGGAAAGCACGCCTTTGAGGATATCGCCGATAAGTACGAAAAGCGCAGCGGCTTTGCCCTGTGTGCGGAGCGTATTCGTGAGTCCGGCATTCCCGCTTCCGAGCTCTCTTATATCCTGACCGGATTTTATCTTTGTAACGATTATTGCGGAATTTATCCCGCAGAGAAGATAGGGTACAACTGCCGCTAAGATCATACAAACAATAAACATATTTTACCTCTCTTTTCAGCGCGAAGCTGATAAAAGTTTTCGGTCAAGCCTTTTTCAAAAGGCTTGCGGGTGCAGGGCAAAGCCCTGCTGCCGTTCGCATCGGACAGCGCTCCTGCGCCGGTCACGCTTTAGCGTTCTTCTCGTCTCCGCGCTCTCTTATAACGAGATGTATCGGTGTTGCATCAAGGCTGAATGCCTCACGGATCTGATTCTCGATATAGCGCTGGTATGAGTAATGGAAAAGCTCACGGTTGTTGCAGAAAACTACGAATGTCGGCGGCTTGGTGGAAGCCTGGGTCATGTAGTAAATCTTGAGACGCTTGCCCTTGTCGGAAGGCGGCTGAACACGCGATGTCGCATAGCTTAACAGGTCATTCAGCATACCTGTTGTAATGCGGCGGGCATTCTGTTCGGCAGTGTAGTTTATCAGCTCGAAAAGCTTGTCGATCCGCTGTCCGGTAAGCGCCGAGATAAACACGAAGGGCGCGTAGGACATAAACGAGAAATCGACTTCAAGCTTTTTGCGGAATTCGTTCATGGTCTTGTCATCTTTTTCGATGCTGTCCCACTTGTTTACAGCGATAACACAGGCTTTGCCCTGTTCGTGGGCATAACCGGCAACTTTGCTGTCCTGTTCCGCGAATCCCTCGTTCGCGTCTATCATTATCACGCATACATCGGCTCTGTCAACCGCCATATATGCACGAAGTACGCTGAAATGCTCGACGCTTTCTGTGACCTTTGATTTCCTGCGGATACCGGCGGTATCAATGAACACATACTTCTCGCCGCCGCGTTCGATCACCGTATCTATTGCGTCACGCGTCGTACCCGCAATATCCGATACAATAACGCGCTGCTCACCTGCGATCTTGTTGATGAGTGAGGATTTTCCGGCATTCGGTCTTCCGATAACGGCAACCTTTATCAGCGCATCATCATAATCTTCCGCGTCATCATCGGGCATATTCGCTATTACTGCATCGAGCAGATCACCTGTGCCGTGACCGTGAACGGAGGAGACCGGTATCGGGTCACCGAGACCGAGATTATAGAACTCGTACAGCTCCGGAGGCGGTTCGCCTATGGAATCGCACTTGTTCACGCAGAGAATGACGGGTTTACCGCTCTTGAGAAGCATAGCCGCTACGCTCTCATCGTTCGCTGTGACACCTGTGGTGATATCCACTACGAAAATGATGACATTTGCGCTGTCTATCGCAAGCTGTGCCTGTTCACGCATCTGCGAAAGGATAACATCTTTTGAATCCGGCTCGATACCCCCGGTATCTACGAGCATAAAGCTCTGGTTGAGCCACTCGGCTTTTCCGTATATCCTGTCGCGTGTAACTCCGGGAGTATCTTCGACTATGGAAAGCCGCTGACCTATCAGTTTATTGAATAGAGTCGATTTTCCGACATTCGGACGACCGACTATTGCAGCAAGTCTGTTCATTATTGTCTCCGTTTTCTTATCGCT
>CAMOKN010000176.1 GCA_946617595.1 uncultured Clostridia bacterium | reverse complement strand
GGCTTCGCCACCTCCCCCAGCGGGGGAGACACCCTCTGTCTCGCAAGCTCGACACCTCCCCGCTGCCGGGGAGACCACGCAAGGTGAGGAGACTTGACGAAGCAGTTGGTGCAAGCAGTTCTTTTTCTCTCAAATGGGTTTTTAGAGGTTCCCATTAATCAATAAAACGCACGACCTGTTTATCTGCATCTACTGTTGCTTCTTTTCCAAAAGGGATAATGCAACGCGGCATGGCATGCCCTGTATTCACATTAAAAACTATCGGCAGTTCGGGTCTTGCGATCTCCTGAACAAGCAATTCCTTATATTCTTCTGCGTATGCTTCGTCCATAGGCTTTCCAACTAAAACACCCGATATCACATCAAAAATACCGGTCGCGCTCAGATATCCGAGCGCCTTCTGAAATTTTTGCGGTGAGGGCTTTTCTTCACTGGTCTCAATAAGCAGGATACGGCCTCTCCAATCATTCTTGTCCGGAAACAACCGATATTTTCTGCAAAGCTCAGGCATATCCGCATAACGTCCGCCGTCAAACATATCGTACATCGAGCAGATACATCCGCCAAGTATTTTTCCGGAAAAGACAGGTCTTCCCTGCAAAAGCTCAAATCCGCTGTCCGGATGTGACACAGGTGGTTTTCCTGCCTGTGCGGGAGAAATTTCTTTTCTTTCCTCGTACCAGACATCTGAAGGTGTTATTTCTTTGATCGTTCCTGTCGATATGAGTTCTTCAAAAGCCTTTCGGGTATAAGGGAGCATTTCGTGACTCAACTCACATATATCAGTGAGAAATGCCTGCCCATAGAAAGTCGGGATACCGACTTTGTGCAGCATGAAATGATTGACAGTTGTATCGGAAAAACCAAGAAAAACCTTATCTGATGCAGCTTTTGCCAGCTCATCGTTATCGAACAAATAAGGAAGCAGCCTGTAGGTGTCGTCTCCCCCGATCGTGGTCATTATCATATCTGTTCCGGGATCGAGGAATGCCTGCAAAAGATCCTCCGCCCTTTTTTCAGGGTGAGCCTTTGTGTATTCAATACCTTTGAGCGCATTCGGCATAAACTTAACATTCAAACCGTATTTCTCCAATCGCCTCAGACCTATTTCCAGTTCAAAGCGTACAGACGGTTCACCTGCAATGCCGCTTGAAAGGCTCACAACAGCAACGTTCTTTATCATATTACCTCCGTTTCTTATCTATAAGGACTTTCCGCGTATAGCCTATAGGGTACCTCTAAAAACCGCTTTGAATAGAGAAAATGAGTATAATTCTTATGCCGCTTTCAACCACAAGATACCAGCCGAGGCTCTCCGCACAAAGCACGGCTAACGCCTTTGCACGTGACTTGCTTGCATCTTTTTTCTCAGTCTCGTTGTTGAGCCTCCGATATTTCTCTCATGACATTATATATCAATCTAGTATAACATACTAACAATAACAAAAAACGGACTTTTTTTCGATTTTTGTAAAATAATCCGTTTTTTCTCCGTTTTGCACAAATCCAAGGCTTTTATCACACGGTTTTGCAGCAAATTTACAGCAGCTTTTATACATTGACCTGAGTACAGGATCTTATGTATTTTTACAGCGATCTGAAACAGAATCTCTTCTTTCCCATTATTCGAGCATTTACTATATTGACGCGCGGACAATATGATGTATGAAAACAAGCGTGATCTTAAAGGCGGAGAAGAACCGAGATAATACTCAGAACAATACAAAAAGGCTGTACATCTCCATGCAGTAGAGGTACAGCCTTTTTACGTTCAAGGTAATACCTTACGCTATTGGTGCGGTATAGTCTGAAAGAAATATCAGTTGACAACCTTTCTGACATATGATATAATTTTTAATAGATAAATGATAAACTTTTCCGTAAAACCGAATTGAGAACGAAGTGATTTTTATGTCAAATAACAAGCTAAGATTTTCATTCGGAAGAAAAATGTATTTTTTCGTTATAATCACTGTACTCGCCGTAGCACTTGGTACAGCAGGAATATCATATTTTATAAACGCAGGTCAGACAGATCAGTATTGAGGTAAACAAAAATGATATACAGCAAAAAAATCGTTGAACTCAAAGACGGCAGAGAATGTGTTCTGCGCAGCGGTACGGCTGACGATGCCGGATCAGTGCTGGACATATTCATTAAGACCCACGAACAGACCGACTTTCTGCTGACCTATCCCGATGAAAACACGTTCACGGTTGAGCAGGAACGCGACTTTCTGCAAAAGATCGCAGAAAGTGATAACGAAATATATATTCTTGCGGAGGTCGGCGGTATCGCTGTCGGTTCCGCCGGTGTAGAGTCTGTGGGCGATAAGTGCAAGCTGCGTCACCGCGCGTCATTCGGCATCAGCATAGACAAGGCGTATTGGGGACTGGGCATCGGTATGGCTCTTACAAAAGCCTGCATTGAATGCGCAGGATCAGCCGGATATTCTCAGATCGAGCTTGACGTTGTTGCCGAGAACAAAGCCGCGCTTTCCCTTTATCGAAAAGCCGGATTTGTCGAATACGGACGCAATCCCAGAGGATTCAGGTCACGCCTTAACGGCTGGCAGGAACTTGTTCTGATGAGGTTGGAACTGACCGATGAATAATTCAGGAATTATCGTGAACAGGATCACGAAGCATTATAGGTATTGACGATATATAAAAAAAGTGGTAAAATATGTGTTGCGGGATCAGAATAAGCAGTATTCGTGACAGCAGTGCAAGCGCTGTGCGTCTGCGTCTTTTTGCGGTATTGCCTGTAATTTTCCCTGCACTTTTGCAGCTTTGCAATGTCTCCAAGCGGCGCTATGAAGACATTGCAAGGCTGATGAACAGATATTGAACAAAACTTTACTGGAGGTTGAATTATGGAAAGCATCAAAGAAATTGCTGCTCGTATCCGGGAATTGCGGGAAGTGTGTGATTACACTCAGGAAAAGCTTGCAGATGAACTCGGTATTGACGCTGAAATATATTCCGGCTATGAGCAGAACGGAGATTTTCCGATAAGCGTCATCTATGAGATCGCTTACAAATTCGGAGTCGATTTCAACGAACTGATTACCGGAGAACCAAGTCGTATAGATACTTATCAGGTCGTCCGGCGCGGTCAGGGAAAAACGGTCAGCCGTTTTTCCGGATATCGTTTCAAGGATCTGGCATTCCGCTATGCGGACAAGATCATGCAGCCCCTTCTTGTTACACTTGAACCTTCCGATGAGCCTGCCGAGCTTGTTACTCACGCCGGTCAGGAATTCAACCTCGTCCTCAAGGGCAGCATAGATGTTATTTTCGATGACAAGGTAATTATTCTTGGAGAGGGCGATTCTATCTACTTCAATCCTTCATACCCTCATGGTCAGCGCTGTCATGGCGATAGCAAGGCGAGATTTCTTACTGTGATCGCTGAATGATCCGCTGAACTTATCTGATAAAGGAGAGATTTGTTAAAATGCTTTTAGATCGTTATCTTCCACGTATAGAATTTGATTCTTACGAGGATTTCGTGGAAAACTACCGTGTAAACGTACCTGAAAATTTCAATTTTGGCTGGGACATCGTTGACGAATGGGCTAAGCAGGAACCCGATAAAAAAGCTATGCTTTGGCTCAGTCACGACAAGCAGGAGCGTACTTTCACTTTCACTGATATATCCAGGCTCTCAAACCAGACCTGCCACTATTTCCGCAGTCTCGGACTTAAAAAAGGCGATGTTGTACTTCTTATTCTCCGGCGCCGCTGGGAGTACTGGGTAATAGCTACGGCTCTGCATAAGCTTGGAATTATCCTTATCCCGGGTAATCTTCTTTTTACTGCTCATGATATTGCCTACCGCGGAAATATGGCAGGAATATCTGCTATTATCGCCTGTGATGATGAGTATATCCGTACCCAGATCGACGGTGCCGCTCCCGAAATAAAAACTCTTCGCAAGAAAATAGCCGTTGCCGAGCCCCGTGACGGCTGGGATTTCTTCGAGGACGAGATAGCTAAGTATCCTGATACTTTCGTGCGTCCTGCTGACGATCAGGCTACAAAAGCTTCCGATATCATGCTCATATACTTCACTTCCGGCTCTACGGGCATGCCGAAAATGGTGTGCCATAACTTCGCGTACCCGCTCGGTCATATTGTTACAGCAAAGTACTGGCATCAGGTACAGGAAAACAAGCTGCATATGTCTATTTCGGATTCAGGCTGGGCTAAATTCGGCTGGGGCAAGATATACGGACAGTGGATCTGCGGTGCTGTACAGTTCGTTTATGACTTCACCGGGCGCTTCGACGCAAAGGATATGCTTTCAGTCATAAGCAAGTACAAGCTCACTACTTTCTGCGCTCCCCCTACTATGTACCGCTTCATGCTGCAGGAGGATATGACTCAGTACGACCTCTCGACTATCGAAAACTTCTGCAACGCCGGTGAACCTCTTAACCCTGAGGTATTCAACCGAATCTATGAGCTGACCGGCAAAAAAATGCGCGAAGGTTTCGGTCAGACTGAAGGTACTGTACTTATCGCCAACTTTCCATGGATAGATCCTAAACCCGGTTCAACAGGAAAGCCCTCTCCGCTTTATAATATCCGCCTTCTACGTCCGGACGGCACTGAGACCGAAGACGGTGAAGAAGGAAGCATCATGGCATGCGATATAGACAAACATCATCCCACCGGACTTTTCTGCGGGTACTACAAGGATCCTGAACTTACTAAGGCTGTACTTGGCAATGCTAACTATGATACCGGCGACGTTGCATGGCGTGATTCTCATGGATACTACTGGTTCGTAGGCAGAAACGATGACGTTATCAAATGTTCAGGATACCGTATCGGACCGTTCGAGGTCGAAAGCGCACTGCTCACCCACCCTGCTGTAGTTGAATCTGCCATAACCGGCACGCCTGATCCTATAAGAGGTCAGGTCGTAAAGGCTACCGTAGTTCTCGCAAAAGGCTATACTCCGTCACCTGAGCTTACTAAGGAATTGCAGGACCACGTTAAGCGTGAAACCGCTCCATACAAGTACCCTCGTGTCATCGAATACGTTGATGAGCTTCCGAAAACTCTCGGCGGTAAGATAAAACGTGCCCAGATCAGACATCACGATGAGGAAAACTCAAAATAATTAATGTCTGCTCATCAGCCAACAAATGGCTTCATAGCGCAGCTTGAAGCCATTTGTTAGTCCGAAGGACGAAATGAGCTTGACATCAAGGAATGTGTCCTCAATAACTGCCTTTTGGCAGTTATTGAGGACACATTAATTATAAAGGTTATACCGCACAAAGAGCGTGCGGTGATTGCGTCGTCAGAGATTTCTGTGTAAGATGACGGAATAATCTGCAAGCAAGCGCTGTGCGTCTATTTGTGCGGTATTGCCTATACTTTTTCCAGCACCTGTACCTATTTTATTTCCGGGATACCCTGCCATGTACGCGGCTTTTCTCGGCGCCTTCCTGCTGTCGTCCTTCCAGATCGCAAGATCAGCCGAAAGATTTCTGATGCCTTGCGAAGGTGACACTGCAAGTAAACGCTTCTGCTCGTTCTGGAGCTCCCCGGCGGCTTCTCTTGCTACAGTATCTATTATCTCATTGCAGACGCTTTCGCTCATATCCGAAAGCTGTCTGTCAAGATCGGCGATCTGCCGCATAAGCTCAGCATGATCCATTTCTATGAAATCTGCCATATCATCACCTCAAGGCATAAAAAATACCGCTCTGCATTCGCATGCAAAACGGTAATGGTATAAGAAAACCGCTCCCGAAAGAGCGGTTTTATAATTATGCGATACCTTTTTTCTCTTTTTCGGAATCATCGGCAACAATTTCGTAACCGATGGGCTCATTCATTTTTTCGTGCCAATCCTTTAAAGTCTCTTCATCCCACTCTTCATCGGTATCATCTACGGTAGGATTTAAATTCTTTTCAATATCACTCATATCATTGCACCTCCAATTCCATTGTATTATTTCCTACAGAAATAACCTTATATTCTACGCCTTTGTCAAGTAAAAATTCTCTTTGCTTTTTATACTTGCTTAAAAGTTCGATATAAGCGCCTCTTGAACCGGCTTCTACATTAACGGTTATTTTAAAATCACCATCTAAAGCACCATTTCGAGTAACAGAGGTACTCATAAACTGCTTTATTCTGATAACCTGACCTACAGATACATTGCCAAAAGGATTGGAATCCATATTTCTGTAGCATACAATATTATGTTCAAGTTTGAATTTAGATATTCCGTTTGAAATCTGCTCAGAATAATACTTTAGTGTATCATCCGTTGGTATTTCGCCGCGCAACATTGCATTGAGCCGTGCATAGAATTTATCATCGGCAGGGTCGCCGCTGTTTTTTGTGTTCTTCTTTATCGCGTGTTCTTCTTCAGGCGAAAGCTTTTTAATCCACGCTTCAGAGTCTTTACGGAGAACATTAACAACTTGATTGCTTTTCAAATAACCATTCCCTCCATCTCCTATTATACCACTTTTTTCGGTTTTGTCAACAGGATTGTCGGATTTACTGCCTCCGCTTCCTCCTCTCGAATAACCGTGATGAAGAAGTGCTATCTGATTGATATGATTGGAGTTTCATGCAACTGTATCATCTCGGGGTGAAATACGCACGCATTTACGCTGTAAGCCACGAAAGCAGCACAAGTAATGTATTACAACATTGTTATAACAAAAGCGTCTCAGAGTACGGTCTTGTCTGTTCTGGACCATGAGTATATGACACAATGCAGAACAGCACCGGGTTCCCGAAAGATAAGCATTTCCCTTAACACTTACCGTTAAAACCGCAGATACGATATTATAACATTCGTATCTGCGGTTTTTTCATCTGATCTAACTATGCAAAAGCAACTAACGAAGCTCCTCTCAACCATCGTTTGGTTCTCGTATATGATATCCTTTCATTGCTGTGGCTCCCATTCTCGACCATATTGAAAAATCCCTGCATAAACAGCACGTGCTACTCATGCAGGGATTTCACATTTATTCAGTCTTACGGCTTAACGATACTGAAGAATTCAGAGACCGCAAAAGCTTACTGTTTTCTCATATATCTCCTTACATTTTTACTTTGCAGCAAAGAAGCTGCCGATATCGAATCCGGTAGGCATGGGTATAGTTATCATGTAGATCGTTGCAAGCACAAGTCCGATGACCGCAATGAACAGTACCACTGTACGGTTCGGGAGCTTTTTGAATACTCCAACTATACCGAGCATGAACAGAACTACGGAATAGATCACATTCACAAGGTTGTAAGCGTCGCCGTGTGAGTTGTCGCGCTGACCTTCTTCAAGAACCGCCCTTGATTCTGCAAGAAGTCCGTTCGCGGTCTCGAAATATTTATCCATCATACCCGGCACTTCAAAGGGAGAACTCATATCATCCGTCATCTGACCGGCTGCCGCGGAAAGAATATCACTGCCGTTCTGATCGACATAGTTGTCTATTTTTTCTTCGATAAGCTGATACTTGCTCGTATCGCCCTCCAGCTCCGCAAGCTCCTGATCGAATATATATTCCATGAGTGTGTTCCACACCATAAGGTCGGAGAGGTATGTCTGCAAACCTGCGTTGTACTCGGAGTTTCCCTCGGAAGCTAAGTTATTGCTCTTTGTGTAGTTGGTGGCCTGATTGCCGCCGTGGAGCGACCCTATCCACGATGCCCACGCCGTAAGAAGTGCGGTTATGCCGAGGAATATCGCTACAAGCACCTCAATCGTGTTTTCGCTGAAAAGCGGCTTCTTTGTTTTAGTCTCTTCTGACATTGTTTTTTCCTCCGTTAATTATTCAAGTTCCGAAAAAGATATACCGTCGTCTTCAACTGTGAACACCACAGGGTCGGTCAGATAATAGTCACCGTAAACATCATCTATGCTGAAAGCATAGTAATAATCGGCATTCGGGAGCAGCGCATATATCACATTGTCGCCGTCTGCCCATTCGTAAGCGTCCGCGGTATATGTGCTGTCGCTGTCATCTTCGAGGATATAGTATACCGGCGCGATCTTGTCACCTGCCTTGAGCTTGATTATCTCACGGGCTGCCATACCATTTTCGTCGATACCGTCCCACGCGCCCTCGATCTTTATCTTGTCACCGGACTGAACTATACGGAGATTGGTACGCTTTCCGTTGAGCTCAATGGGGGATGTGTAGACCGTGCTGTCTTCCCCGGCTTCAACAATGTACATTGAAAGCAGCGAGCCGTCGGGAAGAGAGAGCCATTTGCCGTCGAAATTGTCACTGATATAACCGCTCTCCCAATCCGTGTAAACATCGTATGTCTCGCCGAGTTCGAGCAACTGACCGTCACCGAGATCCATAAGTATCAGCGCGGAAACATCTGCTGTATATTCAAGTCCGTTTTCATCGAGCACAAAACCGTAGTATCCATCTTCATCAAATCCGGGTTTCTCCGCGAAAGTAATAAGACTGCTTTCTCCGCTTTCGCCGTAGCTTTCATCGTCGAAATAGCTGTCATCGTAGCTCTCGCAGTCACAGTCCTCGTTTGACCAGTCACCGTCCTCGGTGAAGAACACCGTATTGTCATAGCCGTTGCCGGTATAGCCCTTTGCGATCATATCAACGAGGGACAGATAATAAGGGCTTATGCAGATACCCGAGAAGGTCTTGAGTTCCTCGGAACCTTCTACCTGCAGCGGATAGTAAACAGACAGACCGGAAGCGTTATTGTGAAGAGAACCGTTCTTGTTGTAAACTATGCAGTCATCAAGTGCCGCAAGCACCGCGCTTCCGTCGGCATAAGCCGCACAGTTGTTCACGATACCGCCGATATCCACCATATTTGTGTAGCCCTCGGACTTGCTGTTTCCACCGAAATTGTCTGCCTTGTTCACGCCTCTTACTACTCCTGCAAGATCGTTCCCTGCAGCCTCATAAAGAGCCTTCGCGTAGTCATTGAACTCAACCGCAAATTCATCAAATTTCTCACAGTCGATTATTGTGAATGTGCATTCGTTTTCCTGTTCGCCCAGTGCGCATTCATCGTAGAAGCTGTCCGAAAGCACCTTGCCCAGCTCTGCGCCGTTTACAGAGGGATCCTCCGCAAGGAAATTGCCGATAGCCGTGTAATCCCAGCCGG
>CAMOKN010000175.1 GCA_946617595.1 uncultured Clostridia bacterium | reverse complement strand
TCGGTCAGCCCCTCTGTCTCGCAAGCTCGACACCTCCCCGCTGCCGGGGAGACCACGCCCGGTTAGGAGGTTTGACGCAGTAGACGGTCACGGCATGATGCCGTGACTATGCCGCCAAAAGCGCGACCGACTCACGCATACAAGCGGCATGGAGTGGATCAGCTCTTTTTCTCTCAAATTGGGTTTTTAGAGGTTCCCTTAAATAAGATCGGCACTTTTACCGAGTATCTGAAGTATCTTCATATAGGTAGGGATATCAGGTGAACGCTCGGCACATTCCCAGCGATATACGGTACGAAGATCTACTTTGAGAGCATTAGCAAGCTCCTGTCGGGACATTCCTCTTTCTTCTCTCCATTTTTGTATCTTCTTTCCGATAATAGCCTGACCTGCGTACTCACTCTCTATCATTTCATCGGTAAGATTTGATACCGGGTGTCTCAGGTGTGCAAGTGCGTCACGCAGTCTTTCTGTAGATACCGGCTTTTCGAGAAAGGCACTGGCATAGGTCTGATATGCCTGAAAAGCATACTTTGTATATCCGGTTATATAGATGATATTGGTCAGCGGCTCTTCTTCAAGAATTTTCTGGGCAAGATGTATGCCGTTTGTCCCGGGCATTTCTATATCCATAAAAACTATATCAAACCGGTGCTGACGGAAAAGCGGAAGTATTTCATTCGGGTCGCTCGTACCCATGCATAACGCATCGGGCATTAATTCCGCAAGCTCATCTTTCAGATCTTCAACTATAAACTGATGATCGTCTGCGATCAGTATCTTCATAAATTTACCTCGTATTCTGCGGTATCGTGACTGTAACTTCGGCTCCGCTGTCTGTTATATCCAGTCTGAGAGTACCGCTGCACTGTATTTCAAGGCGTTTTCTTGTATTTTCAAGCCCTATGCCGTTATGAAGCGGCTTGTAATTATCGGGAGCGCTGTCTGAGCCGGCACTGTTGCTGATTATAATTATCACATTGTTATTTTCACGGTAAGTCCTGATAGAAATGATCCCGCCTGTTCGGCTCAATCCGTGAGATATCGCATTCTCAACTATAGGTTCAAGCAGAAGCGGCGGTATCATAAAATCGGTGGTTCCGAGATCGTATTCCACTTCTACTTTACGCGTATAATCTATCTGGACAAGCGATATATAAGCCCTCACATTTTCAATTTCCTGCTCAAACGGTATCATGTCATTGCTCTGCAATGCATTCAGGTGTGAATTAAGATATTTTGAAAATTCATCTATGCAGCGAACACACGCCTTGCTGTCGTGTTTTGCAAGATATCGTATCATTCCGAGAGAATTTCTGATAAAATGAGCCTGAAGCTGATCCCTGAGTATCATCAGCTCGTTGTTTGCAAGATCGATCTCTCTGCGTGAGTTCTCGTCCATTATCGCCTGCCGGTATATGGTGGACAGATAAATATAGTATTCAAGAATACAAAGCGCTGTAATAACATTTACATAGCCTGAAATGTTCATATATTCAAGAATTGATACACTTAATGTCTGGAAGACTATCAGGAATACTATGATACTGTGCTTTATATTGCTCTGCCGGAAGTACACGATCGAATGCACAAGCAGCAGTATCACATAAATGACACTTGAAATATATACCGAATACCGCAGCGGCGTTCCGCTGTGCCAGTGGTTGTTCTCATCAATATAGAACGCCAGACGGCTTCCGAACATGACGGCACCGAATATGAACGCATTTATGACCGCGGGTATTGAGTAGAGTATCTTAGGCTTTTTTGGTCTGATTATTATAAAAAGCTCAACCATGACTATTACCGGACGCAGAATGTATTTTACCACTTCGGATATCGTATGGATCCTTATGAGAAGCGGAGAATTTCCGGCAAGCTCGGCTCGTTCACTGACAGTATCACCGACAGTAATGACCAAAAGCATAGATATAACCAGCGCAAAAAGCTGCGTTGCAGGTATTTTTTCATTCCTGTTCACGATCATAAGAATTATGACCGCCAGCAGTATCATCAGCGTCGGATAATTTGAAGTGAAGTATATGCCGATCAGCTCCATATCATATCCCCCTGCCTGAATTATACAGATATTATACCATGTAATCAGCGGAATGTCACTAACGGCAGAAATATTTCGTCAATTTACAGCTAAATGCGACGCATAAAGCCGAAATATTGTGCAATTTGACATATTTCTTGTTTTGACCATGCTGGTCAATGACGCGCAATTATTTTAATAGTATAATATTATAGGCTGTATTGATACTTTTACAAATATCTACGGCAAAGAGGTGATATTTTGGAAGACGAAAGTATTGTAGAGCTGTACTTGAAACGCGATGAGAGCGCAATATCCGCTACCTCCGAAAAATACGGGAACCGCCTTACATCACTTTCAAAACATATCACCAACGACGATTTCACAGCAGACGAATGTGTGAACGATACTTATGTCGAAGCGTGGAACAGTATCCCGCCGAATGAGCCGAGAACATACCTCTATCCTTTTCTTGCACGTATTGTACGCCATATCTCGCTGAACCGCTGTGAAAAAGAGCACGCTCAGAAACGAAAAGGACAGTATGTTGATCTGAGTGAGGAGCTTGATGAATGTTTCGCTTCATCAGACAATACCGAAAGAGTGGTAGATGATATCGTTCTGAAAGAATCACTTAACCGGTTCCTCGCGGATCTCGATGAAGAAAAACGAAATATCTTTTTAAGAAGGTACTGGTTTTTCGATGAGATCTCAGAGATATCCAGGCGTTTCGGATACTCTGAGAGCAAAATAAAGTCTCTGCTCATGCGTCTGCGCGGAAAACTCCGCGAACACCTCGAAAAGGATAATATAGGCATTTAGACAGGATCCTTCCGCGCGTCCGGAACTTTTCCGGACAGGCGTTCAAAAAAAGTATATGAAAAACGCAACGCGGACACGGAAGATTCTGCTTATATGTTTGAAGACACTTGAACAGGAGGGAAAGAGATGTGAACGGAAAAGATCTGCTCGATAAAATGGAACTCATCGATCCGTCCTTTATCGAAGCTGCAGATAAAAAGCCAAGAAAACGACCGATAAAATGGCAGCATCTGACTGCCCTTGCAGCTTGTCTCGCTGCAGCGGTAGTGTCCGGAGTACTTATGGCAGTCACACCGGGAGACGGAAATGTGATCGTCACAGGTACCGGAGATACGGCAAGCCTGTTTTCGGAAGGCGGTGTGCTGCTTATCATTCTTGTAGCATCGGTCCTGACGGCGCTTGCAGTAGCGGCACTTATAATAAAGGATAAAGGTGAGAAATAATTGTAAAAAAATTTTTCAGAAAAATGCAACGCGAACAAAAAAAAATCTGCTTACATTGGTGAAAGGGCAAAAAAGAACCTGAAAGTTCAAAGCCATTCATAAAAAGCAATCGTGAAAGAAAGGAACATTACTATGAATAACATCAGAAAAAGAGTGACAAGTATCATAGCTGCTGCAACCGCAGTTTTATGCTTAGGCGTTATGCCGGTCGCTGGAAATACACTCAGCTTCCTGCCTTCTCTGACAGTTAACTCCGAAGCAGCAACAAAAGTAGGGTATGTGGATTCAAAGGGTGAAGCAAAGACCCGCAGCTCCTACACGACGATCGACTCGAAGACAACGTCTCTGTCAGGCGGCTGGTATGTAGTAAACGGAAGCGTTAAGATCGATGCAAGAATGAAGGTTACCGGAGATTCATATCTCATACTCACTGACGGAGCTGTTCTGACAGTTACCGGAGGAATCCAGGTCGCTTCAGGCTGCAAGTTCAATGTTTATACACAGGACGGCGGTACAGGTACACTTTACGCAGGTACAACAAACGGACGCAACAGAACAGCTACAGGCGGTAACTGCGGTATAGGCGGAAGCGGCGCACTTATCAACATCATAGGCGGTAACGTTTATGCTATGGGCGCTTCCAACGGCTACGGGATCCACGGCGCAGATATCCACCTTTACTGGACTAACCCCACAGATACGGTATATGCTTCTTCATACAACGCTTCTGTAAAGGTCATCAGCACATTTGTAAACGAAGATGCTCTCAGAGTTTACAGCAATAACCTCGTTACAGCTGATCGTCTGAAGGGCGTTACATTAAAGGCTGCACAGCTTATCGACAAGAATACATACACACTTTCAACAGGTGTTTATGCGGTAACAAGCAATGTTGCACTTACCGACAGGATCAAGGTAAACGGAAAGGTTGACCTGTTCCTCGCAAACGGCTGCACACTGACAGTTGATGAAGGTATAACAGTTGCAGATAAAGATACCCTGACCATTTACGGTAACGGCGGTACGATCTATGCAGGTACAAGAAACGGCACAAAGACCCTCGCACTTGACGGTGATGCAGGTATAGGCGCTGAAAGCGGTACAGATGCAGGTACGATCATTATAAACAGCGGTAATATATATGCAAACGGCGGCAGAAATGCGGCTGGTATAGGCGGAAACGAAGCAGTTGTTGAGATCAACGGCGGTAACGTTTATGCAACAGGCGGACGCTACGGCGCAGGTATCGGAAGCAGCTACAAGGACAACGGAAGCTCTGTAAGCTTCTACGGCGGTAATGTACAGGCTTACGGCGGTGCAAATGCAGCCGGTATCGGAAGCGGTTACGGTTCTAAGAAGTCCGCGATCACTCTGAGCTATACAAACTATTCGGATACGATCTATGCAAGTTCTTACAACGGAACAGTTTCGTTCCTCAAGAGACTTTACACCCAGAACGGTGAGACTGCAACTGTAAACAATATGGGCGGAACAAAGCTTTCTCCTACAGTTTCTCAGTACACAGTTTCGTTTGTACCCAACAACGGTGAAACTATAGCTCCCAAGAAAGTAAACGCCGGATCGGCTATCGC
Organism: uncultured Clostridia bacterium; assembly: GCA_946617595.1. Taxonomy (GTDB): domain Bacteria; phylum Bacillota; class Clostridia; order Oscillospirales; family Ruminococcaceae; genus Ruminiclostridium_E. The sequence goes on along the minus strand of CAMOKN010000175.1, from coordinate 3,272 downwards.
AATGATGCCTTATGTAGTAAGAGAAGGTTATACATTTGACGGCTGGTACACAGATAAGAACTTCACCAACAGATTCAATGATAACGCACCGATCAATCAGAACCTTACACTTTATGCTAAGTGGATTGCTTCTACGGTAACAGTTACATTTGAAGCTAATAACGGCGAATATATAGCTCCCAAGAGCGTAACGATCGGTCAGGCTATCAAGATCATGCCTTATGTTACAAAGAACGGATATGTATTCGAGGGTTGGTACACAGACAAGAACTTCAGATACAGATTCAACGAGAACGCTCCCATCTATCAGAACACCACTCTCTATGCTAACTGGACAAGAAATGCTGCTGCTTCGGCAACTATCAAGTTCAATATCGACGGAACAGTTCTCAACTCCATGACAGGAACTGTCGGCGATTCATTGAGCATACTCGACTTCCCGATCCTTCTCGGCAACGAATATGACGGCTGGTACACAGACAGCAAGTGCACAAAGGCAGTAGGCGGTACATACAAGATAACCGGCAACGCTACTCTCTACGCTAAGACAATTGTAAATGAAGTAACAGTTACATTCTACTCTTTCGGCAACTATGTATCTTCAAAAACACTTACACCCGGCTCTGAACTCGGTGCTTGCGAAGAACTCAGCGAACCCGGATTCAGATTCACAGGCTGGTATCTCGATCAGAAGCTTAAAAAGCCTGTTGACAACTACACGGTTATCACCAAGGATACTAACCTCTACGCAGGCTGGGAATATGATGTAACCAGAACATACAGAGTTCACTTCTTCCTTGACGATGAGGACTTCGGTTATCAGGATGTAAATGAGGGCGAAACCGCAATCAATTCTTACACCAACTACACATGGTACACAACACCTCATTCTTCAACAACCGAGTATAACTTCAACAACGCAGTTTACAGCGATATATCGCTCTACGCTTACAACGCTCATACAGTTTGCCTCTGGGATGGCGATGATCTCTTAGAGACTCAGACAGTCAAGCACGGCGATTATATAGACTTCAGCAAATATGAGGGATACTCATGGTACGCTGACGGAGGCGCTCCGATACTGGCAAATACACCTATCGTATATGATGTTGATATCCACGGATATATCGATAACTCGCTCGACACAGGCTCTACATTCAGCGGCGGCGGACTTATAGCAGCGATCGCAGGCGGTGTGGTTGCACTCGGCGGTGGATTTGCAGCCGGTATGGCAGTAGGCAAGAAGAAAAAGAAAGATGAATGATCTTTCAGGCAAAACCAAAACTGAAACATAACAGATAATTCAAGCTCTGTTCGCGGTAAAACGCGGACAGAGTTTGGATTGTTTTATAAAAAGGTGTAAATGTGGATAAAATTTTTATTTATCTGTACCTTGCAATGTTCCTGACGGCGGGTATAGGTTTCGGTATCGGTGCAGCGAAATATTTAAGACCGCATAAACCGCTTTATGCATCTATGATAGTTCTCGGTGTAGGCTGTATAATGATCGGCAGAGCGTACAGCTTTCTTCGCCTTGTAACAGGACTTGAGATCGAGGGAGTGTTCCATGTAGGAATGCTCGGAACAGTGGGTGCGTTTGCGTTTTTTTTCTCAGCAAACTTCGGTCAGATAGATTCGCTGGTCGATGACGGCGGAAAGTCTTTTGCAAAATATCGTCTCATCTCTTCTGTGAGCATTGTCATAGCAGCGGCTATATACGTGTTTATTTTCCTCAGCGGAGCTTCATTAACGGAAAAAATAATAGATGCGGTCGTGTTTACGGCAATAGCTGCTGCATCATACTTCCATATAAAGCATATAATAATCCCCGATATTGATTATGGGGTAGTAAGATGCCTGAGAGTGTACAATGTGTTTGCACTGTCCTACGGCGTGCTGTGTATGCTTGAAATAATGGCAGCGGCAAACGGTTATATGATGTTCAGAGTGATCGTATGCATACTTCAATGTGCTGTTTCTCTTATGATCGTCCCTGTAATGGATAAGGGGGTACAGAAATGGAGCAGATAAGTGAGATCCTGTTCATCTGCGTTGTTATGCCGATGATACCGATGCTTTTCGTATTGCCGGATAAGAAATCACGTCTGTTTGTTGGTTATCTGATGATCGGCGCACTGATATGCCTGATCGCCGGCGCTCTTAATGTACTCATGCTCAACTTGTTCAAGGGAGACACGCTGTATGTTACCACAACGATCACTCCTATCACCGAAGAAGTTCTGAAAGCCATACCCGTGCTTTATCTTGCGATATTCTTCACAGATGAACGTGAGACGCTTCTGTCAGCTTCGTTCGCGCTGGGCGTGGGATTTGCGATACTTGAAGACGCGGTAATACTTGTACAGAACCAGCAGTCCGTCTCGATAGGGTGGGCATTTGCAAGAGTTATCGGTGCTGCGCTGATGCACGGTGCCTGCACCTCAACGATCGGTATGGGAATGAGCTATATCAATAAGCGCAGAAAGCTGTTTTTCTGCGGAACATTCGCTTTGCTTATAACGGCTATACTTTTCCATGCAACGTTTAATGTTCTTGTACAGTCTTCTTACAGGATAGTGGCATTCATACTTCCGATGTCTCTGTATCTTCCTGTAATTATTGCACAGATGCGAAGACGCAAAAAAAGAAAGAAGGAGATTAAAAATGAAAAATAAGATAAGTATTGCAGCAATAGTTGTTTCACTGGTCAGCCTGTGCTGTTCGGTAATCTGCCTTATAATGGCAGCAAACACAAACAAAGTCAGCACACCCACGGCAGAACCCACAGTCTCAGCTTCAGATGATGACGGTACAGTACAGTATGTTATGTATGTCGGAACGAACGATAAGGACACCTATAAACGTGAGATCAGCACAGAAGAAGCTAAGGAAATAGTTGATTCAGTGTGCCTGAAATACTTCGCCGACGGCTATACGATGCAGGAAGCTACAGGCGCATGGACAGATGAAAAGAACAATATTACACACGAATACACGCTTGTATGCTATTTTGACGGTGCAGACAAAGAAACGGTCCATAAGGCCGCTGACGAGCTGATAGAAAGGCTGAACCAGAACTCTATCCTTATCGAAAGCGATACGATAGATATTGATTACTATACAGGAAAATAAGGGTACCTCTAAAAACCGCTTTGAAAAGAGAAAATGTGGCAGCCGTGTCGAAGACGAGGAAAGGCTCCGAAGGCTTGCTGGTCTGTCGGTCTTCTGTCGGTCATCCCTCTCTGGCTTCGCCACCTCCCCCAGCGGGGGAG
>CAMOKN010000174.1 GCA_946617595.1 uncultured Clostridia bacterium | reverse complement strand
GCAAGGAGAATCCTAAAATATAAAAATTTTCCTTGCACTTTTGCAGCCAACAAATGGCTTCAAGCTGCGCTATGAAGCCATTTGTTGGCTGATGAGCAGACATTAAAAAATTCTACATATTGTGTAAAAAGTATTGACAAATACACATATATATGGTAGAATACATATATCGACATAAAAGTCCTTATCAAGAGCAGCGGAGGAAACGGGTCCAGTGAGGCTGCGGCAACCGGCGGAAACGCAAACGGTGCCAATTCCCGCACAATGTTGTCATTGTGGAAGATGAGGGAGTGTATTATAAATGATCGCTCCCGTAAGGGAGCTTTTTTGTTGAAATATCAATATCTGAAAGGAAAAACAAAATGGCAAGATTTTTATTCACCTCCGAGAGTGTGACAGAAGGACATCCCGATAAGATCTGCGACAAGATCTCGGACAGCATTCTTGATGCAATGCTTGAACAGGATCCTATGTCCAGAGTTGCGTGCGAGACTTGCACTACTACCGGTCTTGTAATGGTAATGGGTGAGATCACAACAAAGGCAGTTGTAGATATCCCGGCTATCGTTCGTCAGACAGTTAAGGAAATAGGCTATGACAACGCAGATTACGGCTTTGACTGCAATACCTGTGCGGTTATGACTACTATCGACAAACAGTCTCCCGATATTGCAATGGGTGTTGACAATGCACTTGAGGGCAGGGAAGAGAACGCAATGGATACCGGTGCCGGAGATCAGGGTATGATGTTCGGATTTGCGTGCAATGAGACTCCGGAGCTTATGCCGCTTCCGATATCACTTGCACATAAACTCACTAAGAAGCTCACTGATGTCCGCAAGAGCGGCGAGATCGACTATCTCCTGCCTGACGGAAAATCACAGGTTACTGTAGAGTATGTTGACGGAAAGCCCGCAAGAGTCGATACAGTCGTTATCTCATCTCAGCATAAGGCAAGCGCAGCTCTCGAACAGATCAGAAAAGATGTTATCGAGAAGATCATAAAGACAACTATTCCCGCAGAGCTGCTCGATGAGAATACAAAATATTTTGTAAATCCTACCGGTCGTTTCGTGGTAGGCGGACCTCAGGGCGACAGCGGACTTACCGGCAGAAAGATCATAGTTGATACATACGGCGGATATTCACGTCACGGCGGCGGAGCATTCTCAGGCAAGGATCCGACAAAGGTGGATCGTTCCGGTGCTTATGCAGCAAGATATGTTGCAAAGAATATCGTTGCTGCCGGACTTGCAGATAAGTGCGAAGTCGAGCTTGCATATGCAATCGGAGTTGCAAAGCCGGTATCTGTCCTTGTTGACACATTCGGAACCGGAAAATACAGCGATGAGAAGATCAGCGAAGCTGTAAACAAGGTATTCGATCTTCGTCCTGCTTCTATCATAAAGATGCTCGACCTCAGAAAGCCTCAGTATAAGGCGCTTGCCGCTTACGGTCACCTCGGCCGTGAGGAACTCGGCGTAGCGTGGGAAAAGACCGATAAGGCTGATGCTCTTAAAGCAGCTTTCTGACGCTCACGTTCGAGACTTTGGAGACGAGGGGAAATCTTTTTTGAAATAAAGGTTCGTCTGTCGGTCAACCCCCTCTCTGGCTTATGCTTTGCAAAAGCTTCCCCTCCCACAGTGGGGGAGACACCTCAAACCCATTTCCAAAAAAACTTTACACGCTTCGCAATTAAGCAAGAGTGTATCTGCACATTTAAATAGTAAAAAGCACAGAACAAAATGCTCTGTGCTTTTCTTTTTGTTTGATCGTGAACCGATACTAAGGATCTCACGGTTCTAATGTAATGAACACGACCTCAGGTCTGTTGAAAATTCTGGGGATCACGAGATCACGCGGGCATCTCTGGAGTCCCCGGCTGACTATCATTTCCGAGCCGTTCTCAATATACACGCCGCTGGTGTACTTAGGGAAAAATCCTTCTCCCGGAGAGAACACACCATTCGGCAGCAGCGGCGGAAATCTCCACTGACCGCCGTGAGCATGACCGCTTAGTGTGAGATCAAATCCTTTTTTTGAAATTTCCGGAAATTCTTCCGGATAATGATATACAAAAATGCTGAATACGTCATCTGAAACTGCATCACAGGCGCTTTTGTACTGATCGTCGAAGAAAGTTCCGTCGATCCCGATAATACGGATCCTGTTCCCCTTGATATCCATATCAGAGATATTGTTTTCAAGCGTAAGTAAGTTCAGACCGAGTGAAGGTGCGCCGTTTCGCACTCTGTCCTGTGCGCCGTACTTGAACTCGTGATTGCCGAGTGCGTAGTAACAAGGATATTTCTTTGCAAGCGATTTTGCAAGCAGCTGAGAATTTGCTTCTTCCCATTGACTGTCAAACAGATCGCCGCCGAATATCACGATATCCGGCATGAACCGGTCAACACTTCCGATAAGCTCAGACATATCCCTGCCGTAAAGCGTATTGTGAACATCTGAAAGAAAAGCTATTTTTACCGGAGAACTGATCTTATCCGAGTTTACGGTATATTTTGTTTCAGCCAGCTTTTCGTTGCAAGCGAACGGTACTGCGATCAGAAAAGCGGAAAGAAACGCTGTGAGTGCAATAAACTTTTTTTTTGTCATTTTGTACTTTTATTGATTTGCCTTTTTAAGAAGAGTTTCCCATTCTTTTATAATAGAACGGTCTTCAAAATAATCTATCCTCATTGCTCTGCGTACACGCGCAAGTGTGGAATTGGTCGTCTCGACTGCTTTTTCAGTTCCTGTGCGGATTATATCATAGACCGCTCCGATGTCATTTTCCCATTTAGCGCGTTCTGTTCTGATAGGACTGAGTGTCTCTTCAAGAACATTTATCAAGAATTTCTTGCATACTCCATCCCCAAGACCACCTCTGCGGTAATGCTCTTTCATTTCTTCAAGATTTGCGTAATCAGGAAGGTATTCCGCAAAATGAGCATCTGTACAAAACGCATCGAGATAAGTGAATACAACATTTCCTTCAGTATGTCCGGGATCGCTTATCTGTAAATGCAGCGGGTCTGTGAACATCTTTCCGTTTACCTGCTTTTTAACTGTGGCGGCGGTGTCGGAAAGATATATGCAGTTTCCGAGTGACTTACTCATTTTTGCTTTTCCGTCAACGCCCGGAAGTCTGCGCTGCACTTCATTTTCCGGTATCATCGCAGTCGGCAGTACAAGCGTCTCGCCGTAGATCTTGTTGAATTTATCAACTATCTCTCTTGCCTGTTCGAGCATCGGCAGCTGATCTTCGCCAACGGGAACGACATTTGCATCGAACGCGGTTATATCGGCAGTCTGTGATACCGGATATGTGAAGAAGCCTGCCGGCAGTCCTTCTTCGGAAAATCCCCTCATCTGTATCTCTGCTTTTATTGTAGGATTACGCGATAGTCTTGCTGTGGTCACAAGGTTAAGATAATAGAATGTAAGCGCATGGAGAGCCGGAAGTGCAGACTGTACGCAGATAGTGGTCTTTGAGGGATCTATCCCGACCGAAAGATAGTCCAGCACGACATTTACGATGTTGTCACGGATCTTTCCGGGATCATCAGCGTTGTCCGTAAGAGCCTGATCGTCCGCAATGAGTATGTTTATCTCATCGTACTTTCCGGAGTTCTGGAGTTCGACTCTTCTTTTGAGAGAGCCGACATAATGTCCGAGGTGCAGACGTCCGGTAGGGCGGTCGCCGGTAAGAATTATATTTTTACCTTTCATTCTTATTCTCCTTTATGCCTTATAAATTGATTTTGCAACATTTGCAAGAATATCGACACCCTTTTCGATCTGCTCGTCCGACGGGGTTGAGTAGTTCAGTCTGAATGACAGGGTAGGCTTTCTTTCGTCAACGAGGAATGCTCTTCCTGTAACGATAGCGACCTTATTATCAATAGCCTTCTTAACGAAGTAGTCCATATCACCGTCCGGAAGGGTCCCCCAGATGAACAATCCGCCGTCCGGCTCCGTGAATGTAATGGACTTAGGCATCTTGAATTTAAGATTTGTCAGCATCAGGTCGCACTTCTTGCCGTAGATCTTGCGGAGATTTTCAAGGTGAGCTCCAAAATCATATTTTGTCAGGAATCTGTGAACTATCATCTGAGAAAGAATGCTTGTGTGTACCGTCGATACCTGGAGTGCGCAGGTAGCCTTTGAGATGATGCTCTTGTCCGCGCACATATAACCTACACGCAGTCCTGGAGAAACTGTCTTTGAGAAGGTACCGGCATAGATCACATGACCCTTTGTGTCCATAGAACGGATACTCGGAACATCATCGCCGGCAAATCTGAGATCGCCGTAAGGGTTATCCTCGATAATATGAACATTGTACTTGTAAGCGAGCTCAAGGACCTGTTTTCTTCTTTCAAGTGTCATTGTTCTTCCGGTAGGATTCTGGAAATTCGGGATAACGTATATGAAAGCTGTTCTGCGGTTTGCTTTCAGTGCTTCTTCAAGCTTTTCGGGATCTATTCCGTCATCGTCCATCGGAACTCCCACAAGCTTTGCGTTATATGAACGGAACGAATTCAGCGAACCTATGAAGCTTGGTTCCTCACATATAATAGCATCGCCCTCGTTACAGATCACCTTTGCGGTCATTTCCATACACTGCTGAGCGCCTGCGGTGATGATGACATCATCGTTGTTCCAGTTAAGAATCCCTTTTTTGTTGAGATCCTCCTTTATCCAGTCACGAAGAGGGGTATAGCCCTCAGACACTGAATATTGAAGCGCTGTGATAGGATCGTTGTCCATGATATCGTTCATTATTTCTTTTATCTGCTGTACGGGGAACGCTTCAGGAGCGGGATTTCCGCCTGCAAAGCTGATAACATCGGGATATGATGTGAATTTCAGGATCTCACGTATAGCGGAAGGCTGGAGAGTCTGTATTCTGTAAGAAAAAGCATTCATAAGTCTGTGGTTCCTTTCTTATATAAAATAACTTGTAATATTATACCACATTTTACCTGAGATTTCAATACAAAACTGATTTTTTTGCAAAAAAAGAGAGAACCGATATCGGTTCTCAAACTGAAATAATGTATAATGTGTAGAACAAAAGAAAGGAGACAACAAAAATTAAAAGATTCATTTAATATTCGTTACAATTGCATTATAACTCTAAATCCGCCTTTTGTCAATAACTTATACAAAAAAAGTCGGTAAAAGAAATAAATTTATATAATATTACAAAAAATGCGTGACAAAATTGTCAAAGGTTACCACTTGTTTTTTCAGTTAAGTTACGCAGAAATGAACTTCAATGTATCTATACAAGCGTTTTGAGTATATCACGTATCGCTTCTATATCATCTTTTCTGATCGGACGCGGAGACTCATAAGTGGACAGAAACCGGTCGAGTTCTTTGTCTCCGGCGCAGACGATGCTGCTTTTGTTTTTCAATGTGAGTTTCAGCCGGATAAGCGGGTTTGAGAAATATACTATCCCATCTATCCAGACATCTATGCCCTTTGAATGAAGAATACTTTTCAGGATATCGCGCTGTCTGGTGATCTGCTTGATAGGATTTTTCATCTCGGCTTCTGTATTCTTACCGTCCTTATAATGTTTGTACTGACTCCACTTTTCGTCGTTGTCCGAGCCGCACACAACTCCGGAATGGTTCTTTGCTTCAATGATGATAAGCCCCTTTTCACCGAGCATTATCATATCTATCTCAGAACGGTTTCGTTTGTACTGTATAGGGCAGTTTATGAAAATATCGTATTCATTCTTATGATGTCTTGCTATCTTTTCGAGAGAACGTTCACCCTTTATTCCGGACATCAGTACATTATAACGTCTTCCGAGAATGAAATAAGCAAGCGCACACAGCACTATTGCAACTGCCGAAACGTAAGCACCGATATAGTTCGGGGTAGCGCTCATTGCTTCGGGATTGTTATTTGAAAGCCGCATATTGTCAAATGCGAATATCACGAACAGGATAGCCGGCAGAACACCGAATATCACCTGCAATACAAACAGTGCGCCTATGCGCAGCTTATTGGGATTCCTGCTTTTATAAACCTTCATTATACATTGAACCTGAACAGTACGACATCGCCGTCCTGCATAACATAGTCTTTGCCTTCGAGACGAACAAGCCCTTTTTCCTTTGCGCCGGTCATTCCTCCGCAGCTGATAAGGTCATCGAATGAAACGACCTCAGCTCTTATGAAGCCTTTTTCAAAGTCTGTATGTATCTTTCCGGCTGCCTGCGGAGCTTTTGTTCCTTTTTTGATCGTCCACGCACGGACTTCGGGCTGTCCTGCGGTAAGGAAAGAGATCAGTCCGAGAAGGGCATAGCCTGTTTTGATTATTCTGCTTAGTCCGGATTCGTTCAGGTTAAGGTCTGCTAAGAACAGTTCTTTTTCTTCGGCATCCATATCTGCTATATCCGCTTCTATCTGTGCGCAGATAGGGAGCACTGCGCTGTTTTCTTCTTCTGCAACAGCCTTTACAGCCTGATACTGTTCGTTCTTCTCATAATCGTTGCGGAAATCGTCCTCGCTGAGATTTGCAGCGTAGATAACAGGTTTGTTTGAAAGCAGGGGGGTAGAACGTATGATCTCTGCTTCATCTTCCGTGAAATCAAAAGACCGGGCGGACTTTCCTTCTTCGAGATGAGCCATGAGCTTTTCGAGGAAATCTATCTCCTTCTGAAGAGACTTGTCGCCTTTCATAAGCTTTTTTTCGCGGTCGATACGTCTGCCGAGTATCTCTATATCGCTGAATATAAGCTCAAGATTAATTGTCTCGATATCTCTTTTTGCGCCGATGCTTCCGTCAACATGAACAATATTGTCATTCTCAAAACAGCGCACCACATGGATTATCGCATCGACCTCACGGATATTTGCAAGAAATTTATTTCCGAGTCCCTCACCGTTCGATGCACCCTTTACAAGTCCCGCGATATCCACAAATTCGAGAACAGCAGGGGTGAATTTTTCAGGGTGATACATTTCTGCGAGCTTGTCAAGACGTTCATCTGGCACAGACACCACTCCGACATTGGGTTCTATTGTGCAGAACGGGTAGTTTGCTGATTCTGCACCCGCATTGGTCAGCGCATTGAACAAAGTGCTTTTTCCGACATTCGGAAGTCCAACCATACCAAGTTTCATATCTGAATTATCCTTTCATTTGCAAGATAGCATACTTTTATATTATATCACATTACGTGAAAAATGCAAGCATTTTTTTTCGGCAATATTAAGGGAACCTCTAAAAATCCATTTGAGAGAAAACGAGTCATCCGCGTCGAATATTTCGTCAAGTCTCCTCACCTTGCGTGGTCTCCCCGGCAGCGGG
>CAMOKN010000173.1 GCA_946617595.1 uncultured Clostridia bacterium | reverse complement strand
TTGTGAACAAAAGGTTTCCCCCAGACCCCCTTCCAAAAAACTTTACATGCTTCGCGGCAAAACTCCACAGTTATCTGCATCTTTCAAACACAAAAACACAGAGCAATTGATGATCTGCTCTGTGCTTTCTTTTACGACGAATCTATTCAGATTCCTGTTTATGTGCTGACGCTTTGATACGCTTTTTTCTAAGCACTTTTGGCGGAAAATTGCACTGAATCGGGCAATAATGGTTGTCGCCTTTGCTTCTTTCGGCGTTCCGAAAGAAGCAGGGTTTGGGGTGTCTCCCCCGCTGGGGCGAGGTGAAGCTTTTGCAAAGCAAAAGCCAGAGAGAGGGATGACCGACAGACGCGCCCCCAAGATCTCAAGCGCAGCGACTTCTCACACATCTCAAGCGCAGCGACCGGATCTCACTGCACGCTGAACAGGATATCTCCATAAGTGGGGACAGGCCAGAAATCGCCGCCGACGACATTTTCGAGTTCATCGACCACGGCACGGACATCGTTCATTTTAGCGAGTATCTTATCATGGAAGAAAACGGCTGTATCGCGGACATCGGTAATTGCTGCCGCGTTTTCGAGCAGGTCTGAAAGTTCACTGCACTTTGCTGACATATCCGCTTCAAGGTCGGAGACTCTCTGTGCAGCTGATATCTCGGTGGAAGCATCTATACCCACATTCTTTTTTGATAACGCCGCATCGCAGAGGAATTTCTCATAAGCCATTACTGCGGGCGAATACTGATGCTGCACCATATCCACTACTGTGTGCGCCTCTATATTTACAGTCTTGTAGTAATTTTCAAGCAGGATCTCTGTTCTTGCGTGTATCTCGCGCTCGCTGAATACCTTGTGCTCGGTGAACACCTTTATGCTCTTTTCGTCCTCAAAATGAGGTATCGCTTCTACCGATGAAACAAGATTGGGAAGTCCTCTGCGCTGCGCTTCTTCAAGCCATGCCTCATCATAAGCGTTTCCGTTGAATATTATGCGCTTGTGTTCTGTGAATGTACGTACAAGAAGCTCATGCAGCGCTTTCTCGAATGCAGGACGGCTGAACGCCTCGCCGTCAGCCGCCGACGCAAATTCAAGCTCGTCCGCAAACTGTCTCAGCTGCTCGGCAACTATCGTGTTAAGTATTATATTTGCAGTTGCAACATTCTGTGATGAGCCCACCATTCTGAACTCGAACTTGTTTCCCGTAAACGCAAACGGCGATGTTCTGTTTCTGTCGGTGCTGTCTTTCTTGAATCTCGGGAGCGCCAGCACGCCGAGATCAAATTCTGAGCTCTTCTTAGGTACTGTACCGCCGCTGATTATAGCATTTACCACCTCGTCAAGCTCTTCTCCGAGGAATACCGATACCACAGCGGGCGGAGCTTCATTTCCTCCGAGGCGGTGATCGTTTCCGGCTGTTGCAACCGACAGTCTCAGCAGCTCGGGGTATTCATCTACAGCCTTTATTACCGCTGCGAGAAATGTCAGGAACTGCACATTCTCAATAGGCGATTTCCCCGGATACAGCAGATTGATTCCGTCATCTGTCGAAAGCGCCCAGTTGTCGTGCTTTCCGGACCCGTTCACACCGTCGAACGGCTTTTCATGCAGCAGGCAGACCATTCCGTGCTTTCTTGCGGTCTTCTGCATTACCTCCATTGTGAGCTGGTTCTGGTCGGCAGCTGCATTAGCACTCGAATATATCGGAGCCATTTCGTGCTGCGCGGGAGCGACCTCGTTGTGCTCGGTCTTTGACATTACACCAAGTCTCCACAGCGCATTGTCAAGATCTCTCATATATTCGTGCACGCGGGAGTTTATTGCACCGAAATAGTGATCGTCCATTTCCTGACCTTTCAGCGGGGGTGCGCCGAACAGCGTTCTGCCGGTATATATAAGATCCTTGCGCTTGTTGTAAACCTCCTTGTCTATAAGAAAGTATTCCTGCTCAGCGCCGACTGTGGCAATTACACGCTTCGTGGTCGTATTTCCGAACAGTCTCAGAACTCTCATCGCCTGATCCGAAAGTGCGTCCATAGAGCGCAGCAGCGGAGTCTTCTTATCCAGTGCCTCTCCGGTATATGAACAGAACGCTGTGGGAATATAGAGAGTTCCGTCCTTTATGAATGCGCAGGAAGTCGGATCCCACGCCGTATATCCTCTTGCTTCAAATGTAGCTCTGATGCCGCCTGAAGGGAATGATGAAGCGTCCGGCTCGCCCTTTATAAGCTCCTTGCCGGAAAATTCCATAATAACCGTGCCGTCGCCGGTCGGTGCAATGAAACTGTCGTGCTTCTCGGCGGTAATATTGGTCATAGGCTGAAACCAGTGTGTGTAGTGAGTCGCGCCGCGTTCGACCGCCCAGTCCTTCATTGCAGCAGCAACACTTTCAGCTATGCTTCCGTCAAGCTCCTTATTTGTATTCATCGTAGCCTTGAGCTTTTTGAAAACCTCTTTAGGCAGTCTCTGACGCATTGTTGACTCATCGAACACGTCTTCCCCGAACATTCTTGATACATCAATATTCTCATTCATAATTAATTCTCCGTTTCAGATCATACAAAATAAAAGGACGTCCGCACATAGTAAACCCATGTCAAACGTCCTCGTTTCACTATATTATATTACTTTTTTGAGGATTTGTCAACCGTTTTTTTTCTTTTTTGCAGAAGCTTTTTTTGCTGTCTGCTTCTCGATGTACCTGTACACATAGTTAGTGCTGCCGTTCTTGTGCTTCACTTCATATTTATCCGGAAAAGCCTGAAGAAATTTAAGCAGCTGTTTATATCCGTATGACCGTACATCGAAATCCGGTTTTGCTCGCTTGATATACTGACCTGCGCTTCCGATATTTGTGAAGCCCTCATCGTCCTGATACTTTTCAGCCGCAAGCTTTATAAGATTGTGGATCTCGCCGATCTTGCCGCTCTTTGCACCGCTTTTTTCAACAGACTTTGTGCCGGCGGTGTCTTCCGTGACGGACACATCTTCACTGTCTGCTCCGATATTTTCAAGTATTATGAATTCATCACAGCTGTTTCTGAAAGCTTCCGGGGTATTCTTATTTCCGACACCGATAACATATACTCCCGATTCGTGGAGAGTTATGGCAAGCGGAGTATAGTCACTGTCGCTTGCTACTATCACAAAAGCATCGTATCTGTTCTTATACAGCAATGTCATCGCATCTATGACGAGAGCCATATCCGTCGCGTTCTTTCCGGAAACATAGTCAAACTGCTGAACTGCGTTTATGGCAAGACGTTTAAGCTCGTCCTCCCATTTTTTCAGCGTTTCCTTTTTCCAGTTTCCATAGGCGCGTTTTACGACAATGCGCCCGTGAGCGGATATCTCCTGCATCACGTCCTGCACCTTGGAATAAGGCGTATTGTCGGCATCTATGAGCATTGCTATATTGCTGAGATCATTCATTAAAGCTTTTTTCCTCTGCTTTTTATTATTTCTGCCATTTCTCCGACATTTTTCATACCCGAAACTTCGCCCATTGTGAAACGCAGTCCGAATTCGTCCTCCACAGCGGACATCAGCGTGATATGATTGAGGCTGTCCCAGTCCTCGATATCATCGGCTGTAGTCTCAGCATCAAGCTCTATATCCTCATCATCGAAAAAGTCTCTGAACAGTTCGTTCAGACGTTCGTAGATCTCGTTCATACCGTTCCTCCTTACTTCTCTACCGAGAAAGTCGCAGTCTCTTTGGGTCTGTTGTCTATTACGCGCTTTGCCTTTCCGGCGGTACGCTCGATGGACTTGGGCTCAACGAGCGATACTTTTGTGCTGATGCCGAGAACGGTTTTCAGGTTATGATGTATCTTTGTGCGCAGAGCATCGAGATTGCGGTAATCATCGAGCAGTGAAGCATCAGCAAGTTCGACCTTTACTTCGAGATTATCGGCGGAGCCTTCTCTGCCGACAACGAGCTGATAATACGGCGCGATCTCGGGTATTACCATAATAACGCTCTCTATCTGCGAGGGAAATACATTCACGCCTCTTATCTTGAGCATATCGTCAGTCCTGCCGGTGGGCTTCATCATACGCGCATGAGTTCTGCCGCACTTGCAGGGTTCGTAGGTTATAGAGGTTATGTCATGTGTCTTATATCTGAGGACCGGCAGACCTTCTTTATCGAGGGTAGTCACAACGAGCTCACCGCTCTGACCCTCAGGAAGGACTTCCTCGGTCACGGGATCAACGATCTCCGGCAGGAAGTGATCCTCGTTGAAATGCATACCGCAGCGCTCTGTACACTCTCCTGAAACTCCGGGTCCCATAAGCTCGCTCATTCCGTAGTTGTCGGTAACGAACATATGCAGGCTCTTTTCTATCTGGTCACGCATTTCGGGAGTTGCGCCCTCCGAGCCCAGCAGTCCGAGTCTCAGCTTTATCTCTTCCGGCTTTATGCCGACTTCCTTCATTACCTCTCCTATTCTCAGGGCGTAAGATGGCGTAGAGACAAGAGCCGTTGTACCGAAATCGCGCATCATCATAACAGTCTTCTCGGTGTTTCCGGAAGAGCTCGGTACTACAGCCGCACCCAGCTTTTCAAGTCCGTAGTGAAGTCCGAGAGCACCGGTGAAAAGTCCATATCCGAAGCATATCTGCACTATATCATCTTCTGTAGCTCCTGCAGCCGCAACTATACGTGCCATACAGTCGCTCCACATATCAAGATCGTTCTTGGTATATCCTACAACAGTGGGCTTTCCGGTTGTCCCGGAAGAAGCGTGCATTCTCACGATCTTCTTCATCGGCACTGCAAACATTCCGAACGGGTAGTTGTCCCTGAAATCCTCTTTTGTGGTGAACGGAATGTAGCGAATGTCGCTCAGAGCCTTTATTTTGTACGGGTCAAACCCCGCCTTGTCAAACTTGTCCTTGTACAGCTTTACATTCTCATAACAGTACACCGCTGTCTTCTTCAGCTTTTCAAGCTGTATCTTCTCGATCTCACTTCTTGCCATTGTTTCGGCATCTTTGTCAAAAAACATTTCATTTGTCCTTTCTTTCTGTATTTGGATCACTGTGCTTGAGATTTGGTCGCTGCGCTTGAGACTGTTGAGAGACCGCTGCGCTCAAGACTGGGGGAAACCTTTTTTGAAAAAAAGGTTATCCCCCAGACCCCTTTCCAAAAAACTTTACTCGCTTCGCATTTAAACTCCCAAGTCTCTGCTTTCTATGGCAGGTGGTCTGTATTACTTTTTCTTCTTCTTTTGCTTTTTATTAGCAGCCGAAGGTGCAGAAGTCTTGTTTACCATTACCGCTGCAGCACCGCCGTCAGCAATAACTTCTTCTCCTGCTGTAATAGCTTCGCTCTGCTGTACAGTAACTTTCTTCTGATAGCAGCTGAATATTCTGTCAAT
Organism: uncultured Clostridia bacterium; assembly: GCA_946617595.1. Classification (GTDB taxonomy): domain Bacteria; phylum Bacillota; class Clostridia; order Oscillospirales; family Ruminococcaceae; genus Ruminiclostridium_E. Next base: position 4,558 of record CAMOKN010000173.1, on the reverse strand, counting down.
GTCCGCTTTCTTCATCTTAGGCGTTACAAGACTGACTATCGGTACAATAATGAGAGATATTATCATTGTGAACGCCCCCAGATTTACCGGAGATGCTACAGTAAATCCAAGGAAGGTGCCCGAAAGCATTCCCAGCGATGCAAGTATATAGTGCAGCACCATCAGACCTATTCCTGTCACAAAGCTTACATATACGCTCACACGTGTAGTCTTCTTCCAGAATAATCCGTAAAGGAACGGCGCTAAGAATGCACCCGCAAGCGCTCCCCACGAATATCCCATAAGATCTGAGATAAGGGCGTTCTTGTTAAGTGCGATAACTACCGATATCACAAGGAATACCGCAACAAATGCACGCAGAACGATAAGCTGCTTCTTTTCGTCAAGCTTTCCCTTCATCATAGGCTTGATAAGGTCAAGTGTTATTGACGAGCTTGATGTGAGCACCAGTGATGACAGCGTTGACATCGAAGCCGACAGAACAAGCACTACCACAACTCCTATCAGCAGATCTCCAAGGTGATATTGCTGCAGATTTTCAAGCATTGCCGGAATTATCCCGTCAAAACCGCTGGCCGGCTGTCCGTCAGCATTTCCGACGAATATCCTGCCGAAGCCTCCGAGAAAATAGCAGCCGCCTGCAACTACAAGCGCGAATACTGTTGAAACGACAGTACCCGATTTTATCGAGCGTTCGTTCTTTATCGTGTAGAACTTCGTTACCATCTGCGGAAGCCCCCACGTTCCGAGTGATGTAAGTATGATAACACCGAGCAGATTTATAGGATCCGGTCCGAAGAAGCTTGAATACGCTCCCTGCATTCCGGCCATAGGCCCTGATGTGCATTCTATCTCCGACATCTGCTTGAGAGCTTCATAAAATCCGCCCTTGCTGCCGAGTGTGGCTATCACCACTGCGGCTATACCTATCAGCATTATTATACCCTGAATGAAGTCGTTATAAGCCGTAGCCTTATATCCGCCGAGTATGACATATACCGCAGTGACCACTGCCATCGCTATAACACATACAGAATAGTCAATGTGGAATACCATTTCAAACAGTCTCGACAGACCGTTGTAAACAGATGCGGTATATGGGATAAGGAATATAAATACGATTATCGCAGCTATTATTTTCAGAGTCCTGCTCATATAGCGCTTCTCGAAGAATTCAGGCATTGTCGAGCTGTCGAGATGCTTTGACATTACTCTTGTACGGCGTCCCATCAGCGCCCATGCCATAAGCGAACCGATAAAGCAGTTTCCGATTCCTATCCAAGTTGACGCTACACCGAAGTTCCAGCCGAATTTTCCTGCATATCCGACAAAAATTACCGCCGAGAAATAGCTTGTACCGTATGCAAACGCAGTTATCCACGGACCTACAGAGCGTCCGCCGAGAACATATTCATTCACACTTTTGGCTTTTCTGTTGAAGTAGATGCCTATGCCGACAGCAAGTGCGACATACAGCACGAGGATCGTGATTATCAGTGGCATAATATACTCCTTTAAAGCTTTTTTGCAATTGTGCTTTTTTGCGCTAAAGGATATTATACCTTTTTTTATTAATTTTGTCAATAGGTGAACCGGCTTTTTATAAAATTAAACAGCAGATTTGCCTTAAATAAATCATATCATAATTGCAGCGCTTTGTCAAGAAAGGTATCTGCACTCCGAAAACCGAAAGTGACGGGCACAGCTCCGCATAGTAAAGATCCCCCTCCCTAAAGGGAGGGGGCATTGGGCGGTTATCAGTTCATATATTCGCCGTTATATTCAAGCAGAGTAACGGAAGTTACACCGTCGATTCCCTTGAAACGGGACAGTTCTGATGTATCGTTGTTCTTTACCTTTATCTCTATGGTGAGCTCATTGTTTTCACCGGTCTTCGAGCGGTTTTTGAGCCTGTACTTCATTGCACCGAGCACAGCGTTTACATTCTCCTCAGCAGCATCGGTATAATGCACGATCAGCAGATAGTTTCTCTTTGTCATCTTCAGCATGGAGAAAACTATGTAGATAATGGCGATAACGACTGTTCCGAGCACTGCGACAAAGTACAGACCGGCACCGGCAGTGATACCAGCAGCAATGGACCAGAACAGAAAACCTATATCCAGCGGATCCTTTATCGCCGAACGGAATCTCACTATCGAAAGCGCTCCGACCATACCGAGCGACAGAACGACATTCGAGCTGATGGTCATAATGATGAAACCTGTTATTGACGTTATCATTACAAGCAGTATATTGAAGTTGTCGCTGTAAACAACACCTCTGTAACAGAAGCGGTAAACAAGATAGATTATTACTCCGCACAGCAGCGATGACAGCATTGCCGCTATTATTCCTGCCGGAGAGAGTGCCGAAAATTTGAGATCGTCACCGAAAAGCGCGATCGTATCATCTATTATGTTCATCAATTTCAGCTGCATGATCGTTCCTCCTGAATAGTTGAATTATTGCCATATCCGCCGGTCATACACAGCGGCTTATCTTATCCGAACAAAGCACATATTTTGACACCGACTCCTGCATTGCAGAGATCCCCGTCAGCATCTGCCTTATATGATCCGGAATGAAGTTATCGTACTTCACTTCGAGAACTATGTCATTATCCGGCATCACAGTTTCATAGATATTCCCCTCATTGAACAGATCAGTGCCGTTGATGCAGGCAGCTATCTTCATATCGAATGTTATGCGGACATTTCCGGCTGTGCATACAAATGGTTCTCTGATATAATCGACGATCACGGCGGGCGAAAGTCTTACCGCCGAATCCGAGGCAAAGAAATCTCCGCCTGAGGTATCGGCATACTCCTCACTGCCAAGGAACGAAGTATCACCGTTCAGCAGCATATAATACTGCTCCTTTGTCAGAGGGATACTTTTCTTGTACCCGACATTCTCGTTCTTGATCTTTTCTTCAAGATGAATAACATCGTCTCCGAGATCATAGATACGTATGCGGTATTTTTTTCTGTTGAGTATACCGTTTACCTTATCCCTGTATGCGCTGCGGTAAACATCGTCGAAATACAGGCTCGTTACACGATACAGTCCGTTCTCGGTGTGAGCATCGGGCTGCATGACCGCACGGAAACGCTGTCTCAGTATATGATAAGTTCCGCCGTTTATCCTGTACTTTATCTCATGGCGGTACTGCACATCTCTTTTCTTCTTCATATCAGTCACCGACTTTTTGCGCTATCATCTCGGTTATATCTTCTATATGCAGACCCATACATTCTATTTTTATATCCGCATACTTTTCATAATACGGACTTCTCTCGGCAAATATGTCATCTATCGTCATACCCTTTGCCGCTGCTATACCCCTTGTGCGGATATTGTTCAACCTGCGTTTCAGCTCGTCGCAGGGAACATCGAGATACACGCATATCCCCGTCTGTTTCAGAAAATTCATTCCCCGCTCGCAGAATACGGCGCTGCCGCCTGTTGCAATAACGGTATCTGAAGTCTCCGGAACTGAAAGGAGCGCCTCCTCCTCAAATTCCTCAAATCTTTTCACGCCGAACCTGTCTATCAGGTGCCACAGCACATCATGATTGTTTCTTTGTATTATCAGATCGGTATCAACGAACTGCATACCGAGAGTTTTTGCAAGGACTACGCCGACCGTGCTTTTGCCGCAGCCGGGCATTCCGACTAAAATAATATTCTTCATACCAAATTACGACCGGATAAGAGAGCTTACTAAGGTCTTTATCCGCATATCATGCCTTCTGTGCCTTATGGAAGATCTTCTTTCCCTTTCTGATTATTGCAGGAGAATCAAGGCTTATCTGCGTGTTGGGATCCTCGATCTTTACATCGTTTATCACCAGTCCGCCGCCTGATATGATATTCCTGCCTTCGCGCTTTGAGGGAACAAGCCCCGTAAGCATTAGCAGATCGAGCACTCCGATCTTTCCGTCTGTCAGCTTATCGGCAGGGATCCCCGTGGTAGGCATATCATCTGATGCTCCGCCGCCTCCGAAAATGCTCTTTGCGGCTGCAAGAGCCTTGTTCGCCTCGTCCTCGCCGTGTATCATCTTGGTGAGCTCGAATGCGAGAAGCTCCTTTGCCTTGTTGAACTCTGCGCCTTCCATGTGCTTCTCCATTTCCTCGATCTCCTCGATCGGAACAAATGTGAGCAGCTTCAGACACTTTATAACATCGGCATCAGCGACATTTCTCCAATACTGGAAGAACTCGTAGGGGCTGGTCTTGTCGGCATCGAGCCATACCGCGCCCTTTTCGGTCTTGCCCATTTTCTTACCCTCGGAGTTGAGAAGCAGGGTTATTGTCATCGCATAAGCGTCCTTGCCCAGCTTGCGGCGGATAAGCTCTGTGCCGCCGAGCATATTGCTCCACTGATCGTCACCGCCGAACTGCATATTGCAGCCGTACTTCTGATAGAGCATATAGAAGTCATAGCTCTGCATTATCATGTAATTGAATTCAAGGAATGTGAGTCCTCTCTCCATGCGCTGCTTGTAGCACTCTGCCGCAAGCATTCTGTTTACAGAGAAGCAGGCTCCTACTT